>JAHJBY010000032.1 GCA_018813285.1 Candidatus Omnitrophota bacterium | reverse complement strand
GGCTGATACCACCAGGATCGCGCCGTCCATCTGCGCGGCGCCCGTGATCATGTTCTTTATGTAATCCGCGTGACCGGGACAATCTATATGCGCGTAATGCCTCTTCTCCGTCTGGTACTCAACATGCGCTACCGCGATGGTGATACCTCTTTCCTTCTCTTCAGGGGCTTTATCAATCGTATCAAAATCACGTCTCTCGGCCAGGCCTTTGTTGGCGAGATACATGGTTATAGCCGCCGTCAGAGTGGTTTTACCATGATCAACGTGACCTATCGTCCCAATGTTTAAATGCGGCTTTGTCCTTTCAAATTTCTGTTTGGCCATAATACCCTCCTTGAAATTGAGCGTTATTCAAAAACTTTTCCAAAATCGATATTTTCTTCGCGTGACTTTCATCTATGTGAAAATGGAGCCCACGGTCAGAATTGAACTGACGACCCCATCCTTACCATGGATGTGCTCTACCAGCTGAGCTACATGGGCTAAAAAATAAAACCTTGCCCCCCTGAAATGACGATAAACCTCCCCACTTGCTTGACTTATGCCAGCATTTGGTAGCGAAGTTTATATATATTCTGCATTACACGAGATGTCGGAGCTATAGATTGTAACAAAATAGTTAATTAAGTCAAGAAAAAAGTCGAAAAAAAATCGTTCATAACTATCCCCCTCACAAAACACGAAAATAGCTTTAAAAATATCTCTCTTTTTGATCGGTGAATGGGTGGTAGAAATATAACCTTCGAAGCTTTCCAAGACTACTCGCGATGACGTTTGACGACGTCATCGCGAGTAGCGAAGCGGCAAAGCGATCTCGAAAAAAAGGAAAATAAGTTTTGGAGCGAGCGAAGGGAATCGAACCCTCGTAGGAAGCTTGGAAGGCTACTGCACTACCACTGTGCTACGCTCGCTCGTTATATAACCATGCGGCACACTCCCCTGCCGCGTAGATCACTGTGATAAGGAAATAATATACACCATATAGAATTATTGTCAAACATTTTGTAAAACCCCACAGTCCATAGGAAGAGAGGGGCAAGGATTATTTAAGGGTCAGGGGACAAGAGGCAAAATAGTTTTTAGTTGTTAGTTTTTAGAGGTTAGTAGATGCCCTGAAAAGCAGAAACCAAAAACTAAACCCAATACTCAATACTAAAACGCTGGCACTTTTCCTTACAACAACGTGGGGCAATATTTTTTAAGGCGCCTGTCCAACTTTCTTGCGTCTCCCAGTAAGTGGTCAAGCTCCGCCCAGAAACCTTTTCCATGATCTCTTGTCCTGATATGCACAAGTTCGTGTAAGATAACGTAATCGATCAACTCATCCGGCAATCTCGCCAATTTGACATTTAGACTGATGTTCCCCGACGGCGAACAACTACCCCACAATGTTCTTTGGTCGCGGAAGGATATCTTGTTGTATTTGGATCCGATTTTTGCAGCCAGGCTTTTAAGGCGGACACTCAACCTACTCACCGCTTCTTCCCTGGTAATCAAGCGTTGATCTTCCAATAAAGCATCGTGCGCTTCGATACGCCGCTTCATTTTGTCCAGATACCGCCGGATCCAGCTTATATTGGATAGAAGCGCTTCTTCGGCTGTTCGGAAGGATATGTAATGCGGAACGGCGATCAGGATATCTTGCGTCGGCTCTAAAGAAAGATTCAATTTTCTGGCGCGACGGCTCTTAACAAGTGTAACAACGCCGATACCATTGAGCTCGATCACTTTCATATCAGCAACTGATCAATTTTTGCCTTTTTCCCAATCCGGAGGCAAGACCACCTCGTCTGTCTCGCTGCCAGGCAGGAGAGTTTCGGAAATACTCTGTCCTATTTGTCCACCAACAACCTGCTCTATATCTCCCCCGATATCCTCTTCCGGCGCCCGATAAGGCCTTTCCTTCGCTTCAAGTTCTTCCATGTATTCGCCATATGACTTCTCATCCGCCGCGCTCTCCCCTATGGGTGACGTGATCCTCACCGTATCCTGATCACCGGCAAATGCCACATAGGAAACACAAAACACCAGGCAAATACCAAGCGTCACTATACTGAATAATGGCCAGTGAAATTTCATATCGTATCATCTCCTTTTTACCCAAGATTAGCATATAGTCCAGCCGAACACTTAAATATACCTGTAAAAAGAGGAATTGACAAAATAACAGACAGATTTATTTCGTTTGGAAGTGCATAACGCAAAGAAGGGATATTAAGCGATCGACCCCATGAGATTATCCATTTTTTCGAATAATACTTCGATCTCTACCGGCTTTATCATATAGTCATTTGCCAATTTATTTTTTATTTTCTCGGCAACAAGATCCTCATCCATAACCGGCATATTGATATCCAGCAGCATTGTGTGAGGCTTCTCTTTCCGCAACAACTCCATGGCTTCTTGCCCGTTAACGGCTATGGACGTTATGTAGCCGGCTTTTTCCAATGAATATTCCAATACATTACGAAAACACGTTTCATCATCTACGATCAGAACTCTTTTAGACATTTTTGTCTCGCTTTCCTTTATAATAATGAAAAATGAACGC
>JAHJBY010000031.1 GCA_018813285.1 Candidatus Omnitrophota bacterium | reverse complement strand
CGAGGGGAGCGATAGTGAAGGGCGCCGCCGAATGTATAAAGGAAATAGCTAAATGAAAAAGGAAGCGATAAGAATGATAACCGCCCTAACGGCGGTCGCGATACTGTCCGGTCTTTCACTGGTGTTTGTGTACAGATACGCTATGCCTAAGATCGAGGTGAATGTCAAAAACGAGACAAAAAGCGCAATAGAGAACATCTTCCCCGACGGCGCCGACATAAAACCTGTCAAAGGCGACGAAAACATGTTTTCGGTAAAAGGCAAAAGCGGGAAAATGCTGGGATACGCGATCATCGCCGAAGGGAACGGGTACCAGGGGACGATCAAGATGGTAGCCGGCGTTGATGAGACTTTCAAGGTGATGAGTGGCATGGAAGTCCTTGAGTCGCAGGAAACACCCGGGCTTGGCGCGGAGATAGCCGGCAAACCGTTTGCCGGACAGTTCTCCGGCCTTGCGATCACGCATGAAATAGAATATGTGAAGAATCAGAAACCGGCACAACCATACCAGATAGAAGCGATCACAGGCGCTACCATTTCATCCCGGGCAGTCGTGAATATTTTGAACGAAAGCATTGATAAGGCGCGGAGAGCCGCAGGCGGCGGGAAATGATAAAGGAATTCACAAAAGGCCTTTGGAAAGAGAATCCGATCTTTGTTCAGGTTTTGGGAATGTGTCCCACACTGGCTGTAACAACAAAGGCTCTCTTTGGATTTTCCATGGGCATGGCTACCACTTTTGTCGTAGTTTCCTCCAGCGTCGTTATTTCGCTCATAAGGCGGTTTGTTCCGCGCGAGGTCAGGATCCCGATGTTTACCGTGATCATAGCCACGTTTGTCACAGCCGCTGACTATTTTCTTAAGGCGAATCTTTATCAGATATCCAAAGCCCTCGGGCCATATGTGCCGTTGATAGTGGTTAATTGCATTATTCTCGGCAGGGCGGAGGCGTTCGCTTCAAAGAACAATATAGCGAGATCTTTTTTGGATGCCCTGGGGATGGGTGTCGGGTTCACTTGCGCGCTGATCATATTGGGATCGGTCAGGGAGCTGCTCGGTTCCGGAACGGTGTTTGGATACGCGGTGATGTGGGGAGGTTTCACGAAATGGGTGATCATGGTACTTCCGGCAGGCGCGTTCTTAACGCTCGGACTTCTGGTCGGCCTGTTTAATGTGATCAACAGCAGAATGGTAAAAAAAGCCGGGTGTAAATGATCATTGAAGAACTTATTCTAATACTGATAGCGGCCGCGATAACTAACAACTTTATCCTGACATACTTTCTGGGGATCTGCCCTTTTATAGGGGTGAGCAACAAGATGGAAAGCGCTGTCGGGCTCGGACTGGCAACCACTTTTGTTATGACGTTAGCCGCCTCCGTTACCTGGTTGGTTTATCAGTATGTGTTGGTAAAATTCAATCTGGTATTTCTTCAATATGTCACATTCATCATAGTGATCGCGAGCCTTGTGCAATTTGTGGAAATGTTCATAAGGAAGACATCCCCGCAGCTGTACAAAGCGCTGGGGATATTCCTTCCCTTGATCACTACGAACTGCGCGATATTGGGACTTACTCTTTTCATGGTCCTAAGAAAATATTCTTTTTTGGAATCAGTAATATTCGGCCTGGGGGCTGGGATCGGTTTTACGCTGGCGCTTGTGCTTATGGCCGGAATAAGGGAAGAACTTGAATTCGCGGATATCCCGGAGGCTCTGAAAGGGACAGGAATAACGTTGATATTGGCCGGTATGCTCGCGCTTGCTTTTATGGGATTCGGGGGGATCATAAGTGGGTAATATATACGTTTCGGCGCTTTTAAGCATGACAGGCCTTGCCGTATTTTTTGCGGCAGTACTGGCTTTTGCCGACAAAAAACTGAAAGTTGAAGACGATCCGAAAGTGTCCGCGATAACGGATCTTCTTCCCGGTGTTAATTGCGGCGCTTGCGGGTTTTTAAGCTGTCATGATTTTGCGGAACATCTTACCGCTCGCGAGGTAGATCCGGGTAAATGCCGGGTAATGACGGAAGATCATCGGAAAAAAATATATGACATAATGGGGGAAAAAGAAAAAGATACATATCCAAGGATCCCGCTGGTGAGATGCGCGGCGGAATGCTCCCAAAAAGAGCCCGAAGCGGATTACACAGGCATCGCGACTTGCGCGGCAGCCGAACTTGTTTTCGGCGGCGGCATGAAATGCACGTATGGGTGTACCGGTTACGGGGATTGCGCGGCGGTTTGTCCTTTTGGGGCGCTTCATATGGAAAACGGCCTGCCAAGGCTGGATGCAGAAAAATGCACCGGTTGCGCGAAATGCGCGGGAGCCTGTCCGCGGAACGTGATAAACATGCAGGATAAAAGAAACGAAAAGATCTTTTATGTTGCATGTAGCTCACAAGATGATATGATCAGAACTCGGAAAATATGTTCCGCGGGATGTATTGCCTGCGGCGTTTGTGTTAAGTTGTCCGGTGATGGCCTTTTTAAAATAGAGAACAACCTGGCTCAAGCGGATTATTCAAAACAGAGAAATGCGGATACTCTTTTGTCTATCGCGGCTAAATGCCCGACGAAGGTGATCAAAGAAACATAACGCGGGCAATGTAAATATGAACATAGCGGTTTTTGTGTCAGGTAACGGAAGTAATCTTCAAGCGCTCATTGATGCTGAAAAGAAAGGCGGGCTTTCCAGCGGAAAGATCAAACTTGTCGTGTGTGATAAGTCTGACGCATTCGCTCTTGTGCGCGCGAAAAAACATAACATACCGGTGTTTGTTCTTACCGGGGATCGGCATGCCTCCCGCGAAGAATATGATAAGGTAATTATTGAAGAGCTTGATCAGAAGAACATAGGCTTGATAGTTCTAGCGGGATTTATGCGTATTTTAAGCGGACATTTTGTGAATAAATACGCCAACAGGATATTGAACATACATCCCGCGCTTCTGCCGGCATTCAAAGGCGCCAATGGGATCAAAGACGCATATGACGCAGGGGTCGATGTTACGGGAGTTACCGTTCATTTTGTAATCGAAGAACTTGATTCCGGGCCTATTATTTTTCAGGAAGAAGTAAAGATCGGAAAAAACGAATCTCTCGAAAAATTAGAAGAAAAGATCCACAAGGTAGAGCACAAGTTATATCCAAAAGCGGTAAGAATGTTTGTTGACGGCGAGATGAGATCGTGAATAGTGGGGGGCGGGGTGCTTCCACTTGACCGGTACGAAAACATGTAAAGGAGGAGAGAGAATGTCGGGAAAGATAACAAAAATTACGGCACGTGAAATAATGGATTCAAGAGGCAATCCTACGGTAGAGGTGGATATAGTTCTTGAGGATGGTTCTTTTGGAAGAGCCGCGGTGCCGAGCGGCGCGTCTACCGGAATGCATGAAGCGGTTGAGTTGCGCGATGGGGACAAAAAGCGGTACATGGGAAAGGGCGTTACCAAAGCGGTCGGGAATGTTAACGGAGAAATAGCATCCAAAGTTATTGGAATGGACGCTGCCGATCAGGAAAAACTGGACAATGCCCTGATCAAGCTTGATGGTACACCGAACAAGGCCCGCCTGGGCGCCAACGCCATATTGGGAGTTTCCATGGCAGCCGCTAAAGCCGCGGCCGCGTCGAAAGGTTTACCACTTTTCCGGTACATGGGCGGTGATAACGCGTGTATGCTACCCATCCCGATGTTGAACATCCTGAACGGCGGCGCGCATGCCGACAATAACGTGGATATTCAGGAATTTATGATCATGCCTACCGGGGCATCTTCTTTCAAAGAAGCCCTGCGCATGGCATCCGAGGTTTTTCATAATCTCAAAAATATTCTCCATGCGAAAGGTCTTGCGACATCCGTTGGTGACGAAGGGGGATTTGCGCCGAGTCTCAGGTCGAACGAAGAAGCTGTGGAAGTGATCCTTGAAGCGATCGACGCTGCCGGATACAAATCGGGAGGCGACATTAAGATCGCGCTTGATCCGGCATCGAGTGAATTTTTCAAGGACGGAAAATATGTTCTGGAAGATGAAGCAAATCCGAAAAAAACCCCGGCAGAGATGGTTGATTTTTACGCGGATTGGGTAGAGAAATATCCTATCGTATCAATTGAAGACGGCATGGCGGAGGATGATTGGGAGGGATGGAAGATCAACACCGAAAAACTCGGTAATAAGATCCAGATTGTAGGTGACGACCTGTTCGTTACTAATACCGAAAGATTGAAAGAGGGGATCGAAAAAGGCATCGCGAATTCGATACTCATTAAAGTGAACCAGATCGGGACATTGACGGAAACTCTTGCGGCGATAAAAATGGCCCAAGATGCCGGTTATACCGCGGTTATTTCACATCGTTCGGGAGAGACCGAGGATACTACGATCGCCCATCTCGCGATCGCGACCAGCGTGGGGCAGATCAAAACCGGTTCAACTAGCCGAACAGACCGGGTCTGTAAGTATAATGAACTTTTGCGAATAGAGGAGATGCTTGGCGCAAAGGCTATCTATGGGGATCCGAAATGGCAAGGAAGAAAATAATATTCTGGGCGATCGTAGTCATTATAATGCTGGGAGTGGTGTTTTTGCCCAGGTTTTCCGAGCTCCAGAGGCTGCGAGAGGAAAACGCGAACATAAAAAAAAGTATCATCCTATTGCGGCAGGATAACGAGGCGTTGACCGAGGAAGTCCGCAGGATGGAGCAAGATCCCTGGTATGTCGAGAAAAAGGCCAGGGAAAAACTCGGGATCATAAAGAAGGGCGAATATATTTACAAAAAGTCCGGCGATTAGAAGACAAGAATTGCCGGACTTGCGTCAGGTTCTTCAATCCTTCGGTCGCTTCTTTGCCGGTCGCGACAAGAGCTGATACGGCGGAGGCGAAAGCGAGGTTCTCTTCTTTGTCAGCAAGAAACTTTTTTGTGCCGGCAGTCAGATATCTATAGAGAAGACCTGCGGTAAATCCGTCTCCGGCACCGATGGTATCTTTTATCCGGACCTTGAACGCCGGGTGAAACACCATGTGCTTTCCGTCCCAGTAAAAAGATCCGTTGGCACCTTGCGTCATCACGAGTTCACCTTTCAACAGATCAAGGATCCTATTTGCCGCGCCGGATAAAGACCGGCATCCGGTTATGCCCATAGCGTCCTGCGTACTTAGTTTTAGAAGATCCACATGCGGTAAGATGGCTTGTATCCTTTTGCGGGCAACGTGTTTATTTGATATCCTATATCCGCGCCAGTTGGGATCATAAGAGACGAACACCCCTTTCGCATTTGCTTTTTTGATATGAGAAAGAACAGCCCCGGCATTATAGTTGTCATAGGAAAAGATCGAACTGGCATGGAAGACCGACATTTTCGAAAAGACATGCTCCGGAAGCCCGGTGCGTTTAAGCGCGGAAGCGCGGCCGCGAGGAGTGTAAAAAACGTAAGAAGAATCACCTTTCTTATCTATGCGCGCGAATGCCAACGAAGTTTTAATGTGCGGGGAGCGAATGACGTACTTGCTACCCGCCCCTTCTTTTTGAAGTGTTTCCAGGAGGCTATTGCTCAAGAAATCCGACCCCGTCTTCGATATCATTGATACGGGGATCCCCAGACGCGCAAGGAGTACGGCTGTATTGCAGGCGGATCCTCCGGGACGGGCATAAAAATCAAATCCATTTGTAACATCCCTGTTCCCGGCGACCAGGTCAAAGGCGATATTGCCGCAGCAAAAGACCCGTTTATTCATTTAAGTCCGTTGGGATTGAGACGTTTTAGTATTTCTTTTCCAAGATGACCGCAGACATATTCTACCAAAAGAAAAGCATTGTTTTTGTCCACATTCCGGAACCTGACACCGATATCGAATTTATCCGGTTCTTCTTTTATGGAGAGACACCATCGGACCTCCCCTTTGATATAAACAGGGTTTGGTTTATCCGGAAAAAAGACTTCGAGGTCAAGTATTACCCCCGGCTCGAGTTCTTCTTCGGCGGTAAGGAGCATCCCTTCTGCGCCGACATTCTTGCCGACTGCCCGGAAGCGATTTGCAGATACCTGCTCCTCGGATGTTTCTATGATATTGAAATTAACGCTGCTTCTGAGATCGAGGCGAACACATTTTCTTTTGTTTGTAAAATTTTTATCTGACATAAAACGGCACCTCCTTGAGCAATGATCAATCGTTGATATCTTTCAGAAGATCTCCGGCAAGGCTCCCGCAGACGTATTTGATGAGCATTCGGAGATGATTTTTATCGATTCCCAGGAATTTCACGCCGGTATCAAAAAATTCAGGCGTTTCACCATGATTTTCTGCGTGATGACACCATTTAACTTCACCTTCGATCGTGATCGGGTGTCGTTCACGCGGGAAGTCGATGTTCATTGTTAATTTTGTGCCGGGCTCAAGTTTTTCTCCGGAAATAAAAAAAATACCTTCAGCTCCGATATTCTTGCCGAGCGCCTGGAATGCCTTAGCCGTTGAATCACCATCCTTCTTCTTAACACAGGCAATTATCCTGCTCTGCATGGCGATACGGGCGTATTTTCTTTTTTCGGTGTAATCGATAGTGTCCATAATAAGACAAGTATACATTACACGAGGAAAGGGTCAAGTTGTGAATCGTGAATCGCAAGCGGTGAATGGTGAAGAGAGGGGCGAACCCATGTGTCCGCCCTCGGTAGCTCCTTTTGATTCCTTTAAACACCTTACTAACAAAAAGACCCGCTGGAATATCAGCAGGCCTTTTCTATATTGGTTGCGGGGGAAGGAATCGAACCTTCGACCTTGAGGTTATGAGCCTCACGAGCTACCTCTGCTCCACCCCGCGATAACCTTCAAGTGCTGGATTATAGCAAATAAAAAGTTCACTTGCAATCTTTATTTGTTTTTTGTTTTTGGATTTTTGTATTTGTTTGTATTTGTATTTTTGTTTTGATTTTGTTTGTTTTTGGCACCCTGAAGGATGTCGCCTGCTTCTATCTGACAGCTGATAACATGTCCCAACATCCCTCCCCGTTAACTCATTAATAAATGTTACCGAAGCAAGGGCTTAAATTATTAAATAAAAAGCAGCAGTAGCAATTTCTCTTTTTTTGGTTCTTTTGTAACTACTCAGGTGCCTTCCCCTTCCATGCAATTCCACGAAATTCCATAAATTTCATAAAAAACTGAACTCATTGAGAATTTTGTGATAACCTATTGACCATGCAAAGCACTATGGTCATACAAGGTCGAGAGACATCCCCTTCAGATATTCACGTTGTCAAGGAATTGGTAACAGCGCATCCGCATTGGCATCGCACCCGGACTACCAATCCGATGTGCTTCTTTGTTTTTTAAACCATCCAAAACAAATAGCGACAACCCCCACACCTATCCCAACCGCCCTCAAAAAAATCTCTAAAAACTTTTTCCTCTTGAAAAGCAATAGGAGAATAATGAGCGGAGTTAAAGTTGTGAAGTTTACATTTACATGGAGGAGGGTATAATACATAAAATAGTTTTAAGGATTATGATCTGCATCGCGATATCAATAAGCATGTTAATCGCACCTTACGATGTAAAAGCAGAAGATACCGCGGAACAGGTTTTTGTCAACGAAGATGGGGTCGAGGCCTCCACCATTGAATTGAAGGACGGCACAAAGGTGGTCGCTTTCATGATCAGAGAGAACAAGGATCAGCTTTTTCTGCGGAACCCGAATAATAGCATAGAAGCTTCTTTGCCGCGCGCGAATGTTGTTGCGATACGAAAAGCGACGGCAAGAGAGGTCCAGAAACAACAGAAAAAATTAGAAGTAAGAGCTAAGCCTGCGCCTCGCAAAGCAGTAAAAAAATAGACATTGCCCCGAAGGCATAGCAGTCCTAAGAATAGTGTATGTGTAAGGAGATATCTATTGGACGCCGGGACAAAAATATCTGATTTTATTCGCAAATCGCTAAAATCTGTTTCCGCGCAGGGCCTCCCCGGAGTACTCTATTTTTGTCGTGACAAAGAAGAAGCGACTATGTAAAATATGGTGAGCCTATAATAACAGGAGGACGGAGGAGATGACATATTTCACACACGAAAAGATACAGGGCATCGATGTTATCCGGTTTTGTTTTAACGAGATCGGATTGCAGCAGAGGGAAGTGATGAAAAAAGAACTCAATTCCGTAGTTACTGAAGATGGGGGCAAAGTCCTGTTCAATTTGGCGGGGGTTGGTTTTTTGTCGTCTCTTGCCATCGCGACAATGGTATTCTTCGCGAAAAAAGTGAGAGAAACAGGCGGCGAGGTGAAGCTCTGCGCCGCAAAAGAAGGGACCAAGGACGTCATTAAGATCGTGCAATTGGACAAGGTGTTTGAGATATTTGACACGGAACGGGAAGCGCTGAAAAATTTCACAGAAGAATAATGGAATATTTTTCAAAAGACCACATAAACGATGTTACAATCGTCAGGTTTCGGTTTAAAGAGATAAGCATCGACCAGCGGGAAGAGCTTAAGATGGAGCTCGACGAATTATTAAAGACACATCACGATAAGTACGTATTCAATGTGGCCCAGATCGGGTTTTTCACTTCCTTGATGATCGCGACGACGCTTTTTTTCGCCAAAGAACTTACTAAAAAAGACGGGGAAATAAAGCTTTGTTCGTTGTCAGACGAAGCAATGGATGTGTTGAGGCTCACAAGGCTTGATAGGGTTTTTGAAGCATACGCCACTGAACAAGAGGCAGTCGAAAGTTTTCAGGGATAGATATGAGAAACAAAGACTTCTCACCCCTTACAGGGTCTGAAGTCCGTTTCTCTTTTCTGAATGAAAAATATACAGGTAGAGAAGCGGAGGGGTGGCAGAGCGGTTGAATGCGGTGGCCTCGAAAGCCATTGTGCCCTTTTGGGTACCGGGGGTTCGAATCCTCTCCCCTCCGCCATGCTGCTTCGCCCTGCGAGACGTAGATAGAGATAGGGCTTCGCAGGAATTGGCTACAACAAAATGG
>JAHJBY010000030.1 GCA_018813285.1 Candidatus Omnitrophota bacterium | reverse complement strand
TTTTGCCTTAAGCAGATCGCCTTTCGCTTGCGCCATTTTTGCCTTCCTGAGATATCCTCGCAGGGTAGCCCCAAGAAGGCTTCCATGCCGGCAGACCTCACCGTTAAGGATAGCCCATGATTGCTCTTTGATGTCGTTCTCCGCGGCCTCTTTCCGGATACGGGCTATTTCACCGGGCAGTTTATCTTCAAAATCCAGCGCGAAATGAAGCCGTGAGGCCGCGGTTTCGGTAATAGCCCTGTCACCGCCGATCGGGAACCCCCATTCCAATCTAAGGAGAGCCTGATTAAATAACTGGATCCGCACTCCGGCTCCGATGCTCGCGTCATCCACTATTCTTTTCTCTCCGGAGGCGACGTTTGAATCAAGTACGCCCTTACGTTCGGCATGCGCGTAATCAAAAAACAGCAAACCCGTCACTTCGTTCCTGATCGGAGAAGCCCCATAAGGGACTCTTAACCACCCGGGTATAAAAAAAGCCGGAAACAACAATTCAAGCCTTGATTGAAACGCGTCGTCCGCCGAAAAATCGCCGGAAGGATATCCCCGGACGGAATTTATGCCGCCAACAGGAAACTCTTCCTGGGAAGCAAGCTTTTCGGATGATACCTGGCATTTGAAGTCCCAACTGAGCTGCATGTCCAGTGGCAGACGGCGTTTATGGGAAGCGTTCATCTTGAAAATGGTATAGGTGTTTTCGACACCATCATCCACGCCGGACTTTCTGGATGAAAAGATATTTTTCCTGCGAGCCCCTAACCCGTTGATGCCCTGTGATATCTCGGGTGAAAGATACGAGACACCTCCCCAGGCGATAACCCTGAACTTTGAGCCGAAGCGGATCACCCTGAACCGGTCTCTGTTTAACACGCCGGAAGTCATTTTCACGGTTTTGTCTTTCGCGTCAAGGCCAAGATGAAACTCGCCGATGTATTCGTTCTTGTGATAGTAGCTCTGATAGAAGAAGATACTCGCGTTTTGCGACAGATTAGTTAATCCAAGATACTGCTGGTCCTTTTTTGGGGATGACTTACTGTAGCTGTAGCCGTACATCATAGTCGTTCCAAAATTTGTAATGGGCACACGGTGGTAGAAGTAGATGTTGCTGGAATATGTTCCGTAAGAGTAGCCCGCTATCAGGGTATCGTCGGAAAACAGGAAGTTATTGTCTCTGATGCCGATGGTTTTTCTCATTTTTCCGGTGGTGGTATTTCCTTCCGTGTCGATAGAAGCCGTAATGTGAATGGGGAACTGGCTGAACACGTCCAGGATAACGTCGGTAGTCTGTGGTTTTTCCCCCGCCGTGAGGGTCGCTTTCAATTCCCGGTCAGGATTAGAGTTCATGATCTGCAGGCTACGGGACATCTCATCATATCGGAGGGTTTCTCCGGGCCTGATGGGCCAATAGGTTTTGAGACGGTCAGGGTCGAAATAATCGTGGTCACGGACGATAAGCTCGCCCATTTTCGCCTCGACGACCTGCAGCGTGATAACGCCGTCTTTTACATCCTGCGGCGGGATGTAACAGGCGGCGATAACCCCTCGTTTAAGGTAGTCTCGCTGGATCGACTGGGCAAGCGTGTCGAGCTCGACCCTTGTGACACCGCGACCTTCGTACTTCTCTGTTATGGGTTGAAAAATGTCCGGGTTAAAACTCTCGACGCCTACCAACTCTATTTTTGATACTTCTATCTTTGGCCCGACCGGCCGGGCCTCTTCCTCTTCCTCTTTTATTTTAGGCGCGGGCTTAGGGATCTCCTCCATTTTCTCGGCCACTTCTCCGCGGATGTCACGGTCGGCCGGATCTCTTTGAGAAAAAGCGGGGGAAGAGATAAAAACTAGCGCCAATATCAGCGCGCATATGGCAAGCCGGCATTTCCTGATATGTTGTGAACTAAACTGCATAATATTGTGGCAATCGAACCAATAACCCGCCATTAGTTTGTCGATATGTTAACCATATCGCTTTGTTAAAAAGTTTGCTATTGTGTAAAAAATTACAGTTTTGATAAGTTTACCCGTAAATACGCGTTTGTCAACACTATTCGTGTTCATCCAGAGAGGCGATCCGACATTATTCGGTTGCATTCTTCGCGCGGATGACTATAATAATGCGGGTTACGAGTTAATAGAGAGATAGAGGCGATAAACAACTGTACCAAAGGGAAGGGACCGCGGCATGCCGACAAAAGCCGGATTTAACAACGAGAAATACCTGAAAGAACAGACATCCGCCATTCTCGAGCGTGTAAAGAAGTTTGATAATAAACTGTACCTCGAATTTGGCGGTAAGATCATATTTGACTATCACGCGTCCCGCGTTTTGCCCGGCTTCGACCCCAACGTAAAGATGAGACTTCTTCAGCAGTTAAAGGATAAGGCCGACATACTGCTTTGCATCTACGCGGGCGACATAGAAAGACGAAAAGTCCGAGCGGATTTCGGTATCACGTACGATGTGGACGCGCTTAAACTTATTGACGATCTCAGGGACCGGAAAATAGACGTGGCCGCGGTGGTGATCACGCGGTTCGAAAACCAGCCTTCGGCCAGGATATTTAAGAACAAACTAGAGAGGCGGGGTATCACTGTTTACACACACGGCTTTACAAAAGGATATCCTACGAATGTTGACCTTATTGTAAGCGATGACGGGTATGGCGCGAATCCATACATAAAGACAAAAAAACCGCTTGTTATTGTCACAGGCCCCGGGCCGGGAAGCGGCAAACTTGCCACTTGCCTTTCGCAGCTTTATCACGAACACAAAAACGGTGTTACCGCGGGATACTCTAAATTTGAGACGTTCCCCATATGGAGCATACCGTTGAAACATCCGGTAAACGTGGCCTATGAGGCCGCGACCGCCGACCTGAAAGATTTCAATCTTATCGATTCTTTTCATCTGGAAGCCCGCAACGAGAAGGCTATTAACTACAACCGCGACATGGAAGTGTTTCCTGTGCTTAAACGGATACTCGAAAGGATAACGGGCGCCGAATCGATCTATCAATCTCCGACCGACATGGGTGTAAACCGGGCCGGGTTCGGCATTGTGGATGACGCGGCCGTGCGGGAAGCGGCAAAGCAGGAGATCATTCGAAGGTATTTCAGGAGTTCCTGCGAATTTCTCATGGGATTTGTTGATAAAGATACTGTGCAAAGAGTGGAACTGTTGATGGAGGAAATGGGTCTTTCTCCGAAAGATCGAGCGGTGGTTCAACCGGCGCGCGACGCGGCGTTTGAAGCACGGCGGATAAAGAAGGGAAATAAAGGCGTATTTTGCGGTGCGGCAATAGAGTTGCCGGATGGATCGATAATAACCGGAAAAAACTCCCCGCTGATGCACGCGTCCTCGAGCCTGGTGCTGAATGCCATAAAAAAGCTGGCGGAAATACCCGATAAGATACATCTTTTATCCCCGGACGTTATCGATTCGATAGGGCATCTTAAATCGGATATTTTGAATACCCGATCCGTAAGCCTTGATCTTGAAGAAACATTGATCGCGTTAAGTATCAGCACGAGGACAAACCCTACCGTTCAGTTGGCGCTTGATAAGCTTACAGAACTCAAAGGGTGCGAAGTGCATATGACGCATATTCCCGCGCCGGGAGATGAGGCCGGGCTCAGGATGCTGGGAGTGAACCTTACGACGGATCCGGACTTCTCGACAAAAAGCCTTTTTGTTTCGTAAATACTTAGGAAGGAGCGACTGTGAAGAAGAACAGCTCGGTGATAGAAAAAGCCAAGGAACATTTCGGGGCCGTACTCGCGGAACAGCTTGAGCGTGTTGAAAGAATGAAAGCGGGAGACGCCTGGACTGATTACAAAAAATTGCGTCCGGTGATCATCGGCGTGTGCCCGGGAGACGGGATCGGCAGAGAGATATCAAAGCATTCCAGGCGGGTGTTGGAACACATGCTTACGAAAGAACGCGAAGAGGGGAGTGTTGAGTTTTGTGATGTTCCGGGGCTTACCATAGAGAATCGCGCAAAACATAAAAAAGCCATTCCGAACGACGTGCTGAAAGCGATAAAGCAATGTCATGTGATATTAAAGGGGCCGACGACAACCCCGCAGACGGGTGACAAATGGCCGAATATTGAAAGCGCGAACGTGGCAATGCGCCGTGAGCTTGATCTATTCGCGAACGTACGTCCCGTGAAGATCCCGCGAGAGGGCATAAACTGGATATTTTTCAGAGAGAACACCGAAGGCGCGTACATACTCGGTTCTCGCGGCATCGACGTCACTCCCGACCTTAGTGTGGATTTCAAAGTCATCACCGAACAGGGCGCTCATCGTATCATCAGGATGGCTTTCGAGTATGCCAAAGAGAACCGCCTGAGGCGTGTTACAGTCGTTACAAAAGCAAATGTTATCAAGTCGACTGACGGGCGTTTTTCGCGTGTCGCTAAACGGGTGGCCGAAGAGTATAAGGAATACGGCATTGAAAGCGACGAGTGGTACATCGATATCATGACGGCCAAGCTTCTTGATCCGGCGAGGCGTAAAGATTTTCAGGTATTGGTCTTGCCGAACCTTTACGGCGACATACTTACAGACGAAGCCGCTGAACTGCAGGGAGGGGTCGGTACTGCCGGCAGCGCTAACATAGGCAAGAAATGGGCGATGTTCGAAGCGATACACGGCAGCGCGCCGCGCATGGTGACTGAGGGGCGCGCCATATACGCCGATCCGTTCTCAATGATTCGGGCCGGCGAGATGCTTTTAAGGCATATTGGTTTCGCTGAAAAAGCCGCGCGTCTTGATATGGCTCTTGCAGTCTGCGGACAATTCGAGAAGAAACTGGTCATGACCGGCCGCGGCAATGGATCAACAGGCGACGAAATGACGGCATATTTGCTCGACTGGATCGATCGGGCTGATCTGGAAGCGGCCTGGAAAAAATACACGAAAGAAAACACATGATACAACAGCAAGACGTTCTGATCATCGACTTCGGGTCACAGTACGTACAGCTAATTGCCAGGCGTATTCGCGAAAACAAGGTGCATTCGGTTGTTGTCCCTCCCGGTATTTCTCTACGCGAAATAAAAGAGGTGAGCCCCCGTGGCATAATTCTTTCCGGTGGGCCGTCCAGTGTCTATGACAAAGGCGCGCCGACGTTCGATAAAGGTATATTCACCTTGGGTATCCCGGTCCTGGGCATCTGCTACGGCATGCAGCTTGCCGGGAAGCTTGCGGGCGGCACGATCAGGAAAAGCGGAAAAAGGGAATATGGCCGCGCTGTTGTCAAGTTCGATAGGCGCGAGCCGCTGTTTAACGGCATGCCGCAAGAAGGCGTGACGTGGATGAGCCACCGCGACAAAGTCGCGAAGCTTCCTTCGGGTTTCCACTCGATCGCCGGAAGCGCGAACACGAAAAACGCGGGCTTCGCGCATCCCGGAAAAAAGATATACGGCGTGCAGTTCCACCCGGAGGTTGTTCACACGGCGAACGGCGGAAAAATACTGAAAAACTTTCTTTTTAACATATGCCAATGCGAAAAAACGTGGACGATGAGATCTTTCATCAAAAGTAAGGTGGATGAGATCCGCGATGAGGCCGGCGATAAAGATGTCATACTGGGTTTGTCCGGGGGGGTGGACTCCACAGTATGCGCCGTATTGCTTCAGCGGGCGCTTGGCGGGAAACTTCATTGCGTTTTTGTGGATAACGGGGTGTTAAGAAAAGGTGAAAGAGAAAAAGTCAAAGGTTTGTTCACAAAAAATTTTAAACTGGATCTCACCGTAGTTGACGCCGAGAAGAAATTTCTTGACGCGTTAAAAGGTGTCTCATCCCCGGAGCGAAAACGAAAAATAATCGGCCGGGTGTTCATTGAGGTGTTCAACGCGAGCGCGAGGAAAATAAGGAATGTTGAGTTCCTCGCGCAGGGGACCCTTTATCCGGATATCATTGAATCCCGTTCTTTTTTTGGAGGGCCGAGTGAAACCATCAAATCGCATCATAACGTCGGCGGGCTGCCCAAAAAAATGGGATTTAAGCTTATAGAGCCGTTAAGGGATCTTTTTAAGGACGAGGTGCGTGAAGTCGGCAAAGAACTGGGACTCGCGGATGAGCTCACCGCGCGGCATCCGTTTCCGGGACCAGGCCTGGCGGTGCGGATACTTGGTCCGGTGAACAAAGAACGATTAGACATACTTCGTGAAGTGGATTGGATCATTATCGATATAGCAAAAAAGAGCGGGGTGTACAAAAAAACCTGGCAGATATTCGGGGTTTTGCTTCCTATAAAAAGCGTCGGCGTAATGGGTGACATGAGAACTTATGAGAATACGGCGGTGATCCGCGCCGTTACCAGCACGGACGGAATGACCGCGGATTGGGCTCGAGTGCCATATGACGTTCTCGGCGAAATGTCAAACTCGATCATCAATCGCGTCCGCGGCGTTAACCGGGTGGTTTACGATATCAGCTCTAAACCGCCAAGCACGATCGAGTGGGAATAAGAAAGCAAGGGGTAAATGAAAAAGACACGGATTGAGGTGCGGAATAAAAAAGGCATGTTCGACGCCGTCCGGGAGAGATTAAAGAAAGACATTCGAGATATAGGGATAAGGGGTGTCAAAGATGTCGAATATATAGAGGTTTACACCCTGCGCGGTTCGCTCGCGCGGAAAGAAATCGCGCGCGTCGCTCATGATCTTCTCGCCGACAAAATATCGCAGGAAGCGGCTTTTCCCGGAGCTTTTTACTCGGAATCCACCGCCGGTCTCCACATTATAGAGATCGCGTACAACCCCGGGGTGATGGATCCTGTCCGGGAGAGTACCCAAAAGGCCATCGAGGATATGGGAATCCGCGGTGTTGCCGTCAGCACATCTAAAAAATATGCCATAATGGGAAAACTGACAAAAAGACAGCTTAAGGCCATTGCCGACCAACTTCTTTACAACAAGATCATCCAGCACGTGGTAATAGAAGACGAGCCGTCCAAGGAGCTCGAACCGTATCACTTTCAACCGGTTTTTGTCGATGTCATCGACGCTTCCGATCGAATGTTAAAAAAACTCAGCCTGGAAGGACAACTTTATCTGAGCTTGCCTGAGATGAAAGAGATACAATCACATTTCCGCAAGCTCGGAAGAAATCCCTCTCGCTGTGAGCTCGAAACAATAGCCCAGACATGGAGCGAACACTGCAAGCACAAGACCATGATGGGGGATATCCTATATAACGGCAAACTTATAAAAAATCTGCTTAAGGATACGGTGATGCGCGCTACCCGGGAATTAAAGAAACCGTGGTGCGTGTCCGTGTTTAAGGACAACGCCGGCATCATCGAGTTCGATCACGGAAACAATATCTGTTTTAAGGTAGAGACGCACAACCATCCTTCCGCGCTGGAACCGTATGGCGGGGCGGAAACCGGGATCGGCGGTGTACTGCGAGATACCATGGGGACGGGGTGCGGGGCAAAGCCCGTCGCTAACACCGATGTGTTCTGTTTCGGCATACCCGATGCCCCTCGATCGAGAATTCCAAAGGGGGCATTACATCCGCGGCGGGTTATGAAAGGCGTGGTTTCCGGTGTACGGGACTACGGCAACAAAATGGGCATACCGACCGTGAATGGCGCCGTGTGTTTTGATGAGAGGTATACCGGTAACCCGCTTGTCTTTTGCGGTAATGTAGGCATACTGCCCGGGAAGTTTTCCGCGAAAAAGGTCTCGCCCGGTGAGCTTATTGTCGCCGTTGGCGGAAGGACAGGAAGAGACGGCATACACGGCGCCACGTTTTCATCGGCGGAACTCACGACGGAGTCAGAAAGCATCTCGGGGGCGGCCGTGCAGATAGGGAACCCCATAACTGAAAAGAAAATTGTCGATACGCTGATCAAGGCGCGGGACCTGGGATTGTACACGGCCCTGACCGATTGCGGTGCCGGCGGGTTTTCCAGCGCGGTCGGTGAGATGGGTGAAAAAACAGGCGCGGAAGTGCATCTTGAAAGAGCGCCACTCAAATACGAGGGCCTCAACCCCTGGGAAATATGGGTGTCTGAAGCGCAGGAACGGATGGTGTTGGCGGTAAAGCCGACGAACCTCAGAAGGCTAATGGACGTTTTTGAGAGCGAAAACGTGGAAGCTGTGGTTATAGGAAAATTTACCAGTGATAGAAAGCTACGCGTCTACTACAAAAAACACAAAGTAGCTGATCTTGACATGTCTTTCCTTCATGATGGCCTGCCGCGTTCCGTGAGAAAGGCTGTCTGGAAAGCGAAACCGGAGAACAAGAAAGTTCCTTTCCGGCAGGAGAAAGACCTGACAGGTGCATTGATGAAAATACTGGCAAGCTGGAACGTGTGCAGCAAGGAATGGATCATCCGGCAATACGACCATGAGGTGCAGGGAGGCAGCGTCCTGAAGCCCCTTGTCGGGGTAAAAAACGACGGCCCCGCGGATGCTTCGATCGTGAGACCCGTCTTAACAAGCAATAAAGGTATAGTTATCGCTAACGGGATAAACCCCTGTTATGGAGACATTGATCCGTACTGGATGGCTGCCGGCGCCATAGACGAGGCCTTGCGGCAGATAGCCGTTGTAGGCGGAAACCTCGAGAGAACCGCGCTTCTCGATAATTTTTGCTGGGGAAATACGGAGAAACCGCGCCAATTGGGCGGCCTTGTCCGCGCCGCCGAGGCCTGTTATGACATGGCGAGAGTGTACGGCACACCGTTCATCTCGGGTAAGGATAGTTTGAATAATGAGTTTAACACCGGCAAGGGTACGGTATCTATCCCGCCGACTCTTCTCATATCGGCCGTCAGCGTCATCGACGACGCGCGCAAGACGGCCTCATCCGACATGAAAGCGGAAGGCAATCTTATCTATGTGCTGGGAAAAACACATAACGAGCTTGGAGCTTCACGCTACCTTCTTGAAAAAAACATAAGAACCGGCGTTGTTCCCCGTGTGGATCCCGCCCGGTCCCTAAAGCTGATGAAGAGGTTGTCAAAGGCTGTCCGGTCGGGACTGATAAGGTCGGCCCACGATTGTTCGGACGGCGGAATTGCCGTTTGTTTAGCGGAAATGCTGGTAGGCGGCGAGCTCGGCGCGTCGGTGTCACTTGACGCGGTCCCGCGCGGGAGATCGGCCGAAAGGGACGATGTTCTGCTTTTTTCTGAATCCAATTCAAGGTTCATTGTAGAGATCAGCCCGGAAAAAAAGAAAACATTCGAAAAAACAATGAAAGGAATACCGGCAGGTCTCATGGGAAAGGTTACAGGGGACGGCAAACTGGCCGTAACAGGTATACACGGAAAAATTGTTATAAGCGCCGGAGTTCAAAAACTTAAGAACGCGTGGAAAAACCCGATCGGAAAGGTAATGCATGAGAGAAGTTAAGACATTAGTGCTGCGCGCGGCCGGGACCAATTGTGACATGGAAACCGCGCATGCTTTTAAGCTGGCGGGTTCCCGGGTTGAACGTGTGCACATAAACGCGTTGATGAAGAGGAAGTCCGCGCTTGATGAGTACCATATACTGGCGATACCCGGAGGGTTTACCTACGGTGATGATATCGCGAGCGGCAAAATTCTTGCCAATGAGTTGAATCACAGCCTTAAAGCTCAACTATCACGGTTCATAAGGTCTGGAAAGCTGATAATAGGTATTTGCAATGGTTTTCAGGTGCTGGTGAAAATGGGGCTTTTACCGAACACGAACAATCGCTCTATCAGGACGCGTGCGGCTGTCGAGGCAACTCTCGGACTTAACAATTCCGGTAAATTCGAAGATCGCTGGGTGTATTTAAAAAGGGGGCAAGGGGCAGGGGGCAAGGGGCAAAAAAGGCACAAAGGCACAGAGGCACAGAGGGACAAGGGGCAAGGGGCAAGGGACAAGGGGCAAGAGAAAAGTGGCAAGGCGCACAGCGCAAGAGGGCATTGTGTTTGGACGAGGGATCTTCCCGATGTCATATATCTGCCGGTCGCGCATGGCGAAGGAAAATTTATCCCAAAGAACAAAGCTGTCCTCGATTCGCTTGATACGAACGGGCAAATAGTTTTCCGCTACGCGGGATCCGATGGAGAAAAGGCCGCATATCCGGCGAATCCGAACGGTTCGATAGACGATATAGCCGGCATAACGGACGCGACGGGCAGAATATTGGGCATAATGCCGCATCCGGAGAGGTATGTGACATACACACAGCATCCCCATTGGCAGCGGCTCACCGGCAAGATACCAATGGCGGGGGTTGGTTTGCAAATTTTTAAAAATGGTGTACACTTTATAAAAAACGATCTTTGAGGCGTTTGCCCTATGAACCAAAATATTTTTTCTACTGATTTTACGAAGGAAGACCCCTGGCGCATATTCCGGATAATGAGCGAATTCGTCGATGGGTTCGAAACGCTTAAGGAAGTTGAAAGGGCCGTAAGCATATTCGGATCGTCCAGGATGAAAAAAGACCATCCTTATTACGCGCTTGCCGAGAAGACCGCGGAACTGTTCACACGTGAAAAATATGCCGTGATCACCGGAGCCGGCAACGGAATAATGGAAGCCGCGAACAAAGGCGCGAAAGCGATGAACGGTCAATCGATAGGGCTCAATATCCTGTTACCGGATCCGCAGAAGCCCAACCCGTACATAACTATTCCTATGGAATTCCGCTATTTCTTTGTCCGCAAGCTCATGTTCGCCAAATACAGCAAGGCATTCATCGTTTTTCCGGGCGGGTTCGGCACATGTGACGAGTTTTTTGAGATAATCGCGTTGATACAGACCAGGCGAATAACACCGTTCCCTGTGGTCCTCGCGGGAAAAAAGTACTGGAAAGGGCTGGTCGATTGGATACAGGACAAATGCCTGGCGGAACACATGATCGACAAAAAGGAGATGAGTATTTTCGCGCTGATAGATGAACCCGAAGAAATAATTGATTTTGTCGAAAAGTTTTACTCAAAAAAGAGGGAGGATGGACATGCACGCCGAATGTGATGAAAATCGTGAATTTTTCAGGCTGGATCACGAAACAGCGTTGAACTTTCGCGAGGTAAAATCGGATAAACTCGCCAACAAGCAGGAGATACTTGTAAGAAACATAAGTGCCTGCGGGCTGCTTTTCAGGACCGAATCTATCCCTCCAACCCTGTCTAGTTCTATCTGGATAGAGCTGGATCCCAAAATGATGGGATTATGCAAAGAGATAGAGGAAGATCTGTTGATACTTAATAACGGCATCTTGGGCAGGGTGGTCAGGATATCCGAAGGAGAACCGGGTATATCCTACGACGTGGGTATCGGTTTTCTGCGGAAAAAAGATATGACCCCTGAAGAGATCGAAGACCTTCTCAGCGGTTAAAGTAAACGCGGGGAGGGGAGACATAGCCCGCTTATTATTCGCCAAAAAACCTGATCAATAATCGCCACCATGGATGATGTCTAATATTACGTTTATTTACGGCAAAAAAACGATGATTTTGAAGAAATATGCGCTCGTTGCGGAGAATGTTGCGGCGCGAAAGATCAGCTTCTACCCTCTATAATCACAAAAAAAACGGCCGCGGTTATTGATCAACTCGAAAAAAAATTTAGATCACGTTTCACATCCCATTAGAAATAACAAAAAATGCCTTTACAGTCATATGCGGGTTATGGTACAGTCACAATTATAATTGGAGGGATATACCATGGAAAATGAAACAAGAGTGTTATTAGAAGAAATACGACAAAATGTCCAGACCGTGGCTGAAGGCCATGATACTATCATACATAAACTTGAAGACCACGATAAGAAGTTTGAGCAGATAGATCAGAGGTTCGATCTTCTGGAGAACATTGTCGCGGATACAAACACTAAAGTAAAAGGTCTTGATAATAAAGTAACCGAACTTGATAATAAAGTAACCGAACTTGATGATAAAGTAACCGGAATTGATAATAAAGTAAACGGGATTGATCAAGAGTTAAAAGTTGTTGGGCGCGCTGTTTTAGAAACAAACGCAGATGTAAAAGATATAAAAAAAGGCCTGAAAAACCACGAACAACGCATCGCGAAACTCGAAGAGAAAGTCCACGTCTAAAACCTCACAATAGATCAACCATTTAGATTAACCTTGTTACTGCTATGGGTTAGATAAAGCGTCCTTGAGGTATTGCAAAAGACGGAAGGGAATCGATATGAACCGAAAAATAACGGTTGTAGGAGCAGGTTTTGTCGGCGCCACATGTGCTCAACGTGTCGTAGAGAAAGACTTGGCGGATGTTGTGCTGATCGATATCGCAGAAGGCCTGCCACAGGGAAAGGCCCTTGATATTATGGAATCCGCTCCTGTGGAAGGTTTTAAAGCCAAAATTATCGGGACAAACGATTATAAAGAAACCGCGTCAAGTGACGTAGTCGTCATAACAGCCGGGATCCCCAGAAAACCCGGCATGAGCCGGGATGATCTTCAAGCGACAAACGCGGGGATAGTACGCGGGATCGTCGAAAAAATCGCGAAACATTCACCGGACGCGATATTGATCCTGGTTACAAATCCACTGGATGTGATGAGTTATCTGGCGCTTAAAGTGTCCGGTTTTGAGCCGCGAAAGGTGATAGGCATGGCCGGAGTCCTCGATTCGGCGCGTTATAGATATTTTGTCGCTCGAGCGCTTTCGGTCTCACCCGATGCCGCGGGCGCGATGGTGTTTGGAGGCCACGGCGATTCCATGGTGCCGCTTACCAAATATTCCACGGTAAATGGGAAGGCGATCACACAGCTCCTGCCGGCGGAAAAGATAGAAGCCATTAACAAGAGAACACGGGAAGGTGGGGCGGAGATAGTGGGGCTGCTAAAAACAGGTTCCGCTTATTACGCGCCGTCAGCCTCCGCGGTTGATATGCTTAAGAGTATCCTTCTCGACGAAAAAAGGGTCTTACCATGCAGCGTTTATTTGAACGGTGAATACGGCATCAATGATGTCTATTGCGGTGTATCCGCCATGCTTTCCGGCGCGGGAGTTGAAAAGATCGTAGAGTTGGAATTGACCGATGAAGAGAAGGTTTTACTTGAGAGATCCGCGCGTGGTGTGAAAGAAAACATCAAAAAACTGGGGCTATGCGCGTAAAAGGGCATACGAAAGCTTTGGTAACACCGTCACACAAAATATCTCACCTGCCAAAATAAGCACCACTCGAATTTCGTCATATATGTACATCTATCCAGACATTAAGACATTACAATTGTAGATATTATTGTTGCATAAAATCATTATTTTTGTTATATTAACATTGTCGATTGTGTTAAAAATAAAAAAGCAACATAAGCGTCGAACTATTTTTTTATGAATAACTTACCACAAAGAACATTCATAAAGATAACATCCGTTCTGTTAAGCGTCCTGCTTTTCTGGCAGGGCGTGGTATGGGCAAGTCCGGACATATTCCAGCGAAATAACCTTCAACAGAGGACTTTGTTGTTCAATCCAACCGATCTGAAAGATAGTTTCTCTTTGGTGTTTGGCAGTTATCTTTCGCGTTTTCTTGACAGGATAATGCAAATCCCGGAAAATCGTAATCTTTATGATGTACGTGAACGTATTAATAGGCTCATCGATGAACTAAAAAAGTCCAAAGTCATCCCGCCTGAATTCTTGAAAAAACTTCCGGAACAAAGCGGTTCGCTTGAAGAAGGGGCCGTTTGGGTGGATATAGGGCCGTGCAGGATAAGGTTTTATAATCCCAGGATACCGGGAATGAACGATCCGGGCGAAAAATGGTAGGTAGTTGATCAGCAGAAAGGGAGGAAGGAATCGTATCTTTTGAGGCAGGTTCTTTTTGAAAAGGCCTTATCCGATGAAGACACCTTCCGAAAGCATGTTGAAAAAATTATCCGGACAGAAAAAGAGCAGAGTAGGAACTTGGGTAAAAGAAGAACCGGGACGAAGCCAAACGGTGACGATCTTAAGACCATCCTTCAGGCGGAAAAGATCCTCCACAAAGACGGTTCCTTTTTACAGGATAAGGCGGAAGAGGATGAAGTCGAAAGCGGGGTAGTTGATGCCGGTCAGGCAGGTAAAGTCGGCGGGATGATACCGGCCGTATCCCGGGTACTTGAAAAGAGGGGCATCTCCTTGAAATACCAGGCCTTGATCGAGCAGGTTTTCTTCTGGGGACTGAATCTTGGTCTTTTGCTTATTTTCGGTTTAAACGATTTTTCGGTTACCATGATCGTCTGGGGAGGGTTCGTTATCGCGCACTTTCGAACGCCCGGGGACATGCCGCGACCCCCGCCTTTAGGTGGGATAGCCAGAGTCGCCTTCATCAACGCGCTCAGTTTCATGACAATTCAGAATATTTACATGTTCCTTCCCGGCACAGGCTTGTTTCTTGTCGCTGGCACAACCTTTCTCATAACGACCCTGATACACCATAAAGTCAACCTGGAGTATTTGTCGTCGAGGGCTGGTCCCAACATAGAGGCTTTTTCCGCGGGGACTGTTCCTTCCCCGGAGGATCTATCCCCAAAAGATAAACGGACGTCAATTATAACAACCGGCGCGTATTCCCGGGAGATATTTGACGATGGAAATCTGCGGTTTTTTCGTAAATCTCTCTTCGAGAACATATACGATAGAGAAGATCGGCTTGACAAACACACGCTTTCGATTAACCGCCGTTCCCATTGGGCTATCGCTGAGTTTGTGAATCAGTTGACTTATGGTGGAGAGTTGAAACATCGTGACGCGCATAAGCCGCCGGAAGAGTGGGAACCTGTTGAGGATGATACCGTCAAGATAATCAAAAATGAGACTGAGGAAGATGAATTTGGGGGACAGACAGACCGAGACGAGATGGTCCATAGTGACTGGAACTATCGCTGGACGCCTTATAAATCATACAGAAACTGGGGCGAAGCGGGTCTGGTTGTCAAAGAAGTGGACAGGATCCTCAATCTCAAAAAAGAGGGAAAATATAGATACGGTCCACAGGACATATTCCTCCTGACCCCCTATAAGGCTCAGAAAGAGGCCATAAAGGATGCCCTTACGCTTAAAGCCGTATTAAACGACCTGGAAGATGACATGAAACCTGAAGGGCTCAAACTTGACGAGGAAAAACGCAAAATATTGACGGTAATGGCGGGGCAATCGTCCGATCGGCAGTTTCAGCGGGTGGTCAATAATATGCTTGGCAAAGAGGTCTTTTTCCCTGATGACATAAAGGGTATAAGGGCTTCCTACAGGCTGGATCTAAGCAATTCCGGCGAGAGACGGCTGTCCTTTGGCGATATCAGGAGGATCGGGTTCGAGATATCCACTATTGATTCCATCCAGGGGCAGGAGAATAAGGTTGTGATTGTTTCTTTTGTTAGGTGCAACAATAAAAGCGCGAAAGAATGTGTGGGGTTTCTGGGTACATCCGACGGTAAACAACGGATAAACGTGGCATGTTCACGTGCCCGGGAGAAACTTATTCTGGTCGGTGATTTTGATAATACCCTGTCCCGAAAAGACAGAGGATGGGACAAAACCGGGCTTTTCAGGGAAATGCTTTCCATACATGAAAAAATATACAAATTAGCGAAAGAAAAAGGATTGTTTAAAAGCGCGGAAGACAATCAGGGCCCGTCAGGTTCTTTTGACGGAGGAGCAATTATTCCAGAAAAGAGCAACGAAGGTAAAGGACTTAATCGGCTGGTCATAATGCTCGGCGCGGGGGTTCTTCTGGCCGTTTTGGTTTTTGCCTTACCGGCCGGAGCCGGTTTGATGGCGGGGTTAGCGGTAGGCGCGAAAGTAGGTGCGTTGACAGGGTTTGGCGCGCTGATGATATTTGGAAGAGCCGTAAAAGAGGTTCCTGAATCCGGAAAATCCGTGGAGAAAATAGAGAAATTTCTTTGGAAGGTCAGGCCTGAAGCCGAGCGCTTACTGAAGGGAAAGACGGCACGCCCAAAGACCCAGACCCGTAAACTCCCCGACAGGCCCGGAGAGGGCCGTCTTTCCTGTACGCCTGAAGAAGCCTACGCGGCGGTGGAGGAGTTGGGGATACGTAAATTGGGGTGGATAGACAGCGGTAGGATAAAGAGAAGGCTCAAAAGTATTTCGGAAAGCAAAGAAGAACTGTTACCCGTTTTGTCATTGATAAAAAGACTCAAGTTCAAACTTATCGACACCGGTTCTTGTTTTATAGGAGCTGAAGGTACCCTTCCCGTTTTCGGCGGGTTCTGGCGGCGGGACAGCAGGGGAGGGTTGACCATCTATCTTACAAAAGGTTTCTATGACAAATATGTCCTGAC
>JAHJBY010000120.1 GCA_018813285.1 Candidatus Omnitrophota bacterium | reverse complement strand
CTACATCAGCACCATGGTTCTCAGCATGGGGCTTCTCATCGTCGCAGGCATCAGGCTCAAGTTCACATGGAAGAAGATGATGGGGATTGGAGTGTTGTCGGCGTTCAACAAGGCCCTGACGGGCGGGGCTTTCGGGCCGGTCGTCACGGGAGCGCAAATCATCTGCGGCAAGGAGGAAAAGGGGTCCATCGGATGCACTACGCTTGCTGAAGCGCCAATCTGTATCGCATCCTTCCTTTCCTATTTCGTTCTGACGACTGCCTCTGACAAGTACCTGGATTGGCCCCTTATCACCTGCATGGGCATCGGCGCGGTGCTGGCCGGCCCAATCGGGGCCTATGTCACCAAGGTCATCCCCACCAAACCGCTGAAGTTCCTGGTGGGGATTTCGATTGTGGGGTTGGGAGTATGGTCCTTCATAAAAGTCTTCTGCTAATTTTCGCGCTCATCCTGGCTCTCGCCCTGCCGGCCCTGGCCGAACGGCAAGCCATTCAGTCGTGGATGGGGGTCGAAGTCGAAACCAAAGGACAGGACTGTCCCCTGAAGTTCAAGATTCGGGATGAAATCAGGCTCTCGAATTGCTTCGCATACAACCACGTCGAAGCGAGCTTGGATTACTCGCTGGTCGAAGGCGTGTCCGTTGGCGTCGGCTACCGCTCCGCTGTCAAGGAGCTGGAAGAGTCCATCTTTTCGGAACAGCGGCCGTTCCTAAACCTGAAAATCGGATGGGAATCGGTTTCCATCCGGCAGCAACTCGCCTACTGCTTCTATTCCGCGACGAAGTTCGAGTGGATTTACAGGGCGAAAACCACGCTCGACTTCGGCAAAGAGTATCCTTATGGGTACTGGGAAGTGTTCATGAGGCAGAAGGATTCCCTCTACAGGAGCCGATTGTACCTGGGGTACAGGTTCGCTGCGCTCGGGCTCGACCTCGACCTCGGCGCCTTCTGGCAGGCTGACAAGAGCGGGGACTTGTGGGAGAACAGGTTGATGGTCTGCCTGACCGTGGGGGTGAAGCTGTGAGATGGCTTTTGGAACGGCTGAGGGGCAACAGGATTCACAGGTCCGTGAGAATCGGGCATGGGACGAGAATCGGCCGCTGGTGCATCATCGAGGAGAACGTGGAAATCGGCCCGGACTGCTACATCGGCAATTACGTCCACATCCGTCCCATGGTTCACATCGGAGCGAAATCTGAACTCCGCGACCACGTTTTCCTGGCCGGCGAAATCCAAATCGGCTCGGACGTGAAGATCTTCCAGTTCGCCAACATCAGCAAGGGCAGTATAATCCACAACAGAGTTTACATCGGCGCAGGAAGCATCCTGACGAATACTAGGCGAATCAGCCATGGACGGCAATATGAACCGAAATTGAGTGCGCCCGTAGTTGAATACGGTGCTCGGTTGGCAGTGGGCGTGAGAATTCTGCCGGGAGTCAAGATAGGGGAACAAAGTCTAATCGGTGCAGGCACCGTGGTAACGAAGGACACGGAACCTTTCGGGATTTACCTGGGAGTGCCGGCACACAGAATAAGTAGTGTACCAATAGAGGAGATATACTAATGAAAACATTCAAAACGGGCAAGAACTTCAAAATGGGCTTTTATTGTGTTATCGAGGATGATGTCGAAATCGGAGATGATGTCAAGATTGGTCATTTCGTCACGCTAAAGAACGGCACAAGGATAGGGAATCGCGTGATAATGGCCGACTACTGCTGCACCACTGGAATGTGTTACATCGGAAACGATGTGAACATCAGAACGCATTCCACGATTTCCAAGGGCCTGATTATCGAGGACAGAGTATTCATTGGTGGAGGGGTGCTGTCTAGCTCCAAAGGAACAATCATCGAGAACAAAAATCCTATCAACGAAAAGTCTTCAACTTATGCCGGTCACGTCAACCCTATAACACGTATGCAACAACTCATCACGAGGGTCGGCATGGGGTCATTGATAGGGTCATCCTGTAATCTGGCCGCTGGCGTAATTGTCGGGTCGAACGTGATTGTCGGATATGCCAGCAATATTTGCAAGAATCTCATCGAGCCCGGTATATATTACGGGAATCCCGCCCAAAAGGTGCGTTCTATTCCGATAGACATGATTATGGACCCTCCGGATGGATGGGAACCTCATGAATTCCCATCGGAGATGGTAAAAAAGTATCTTGGGTCTGCATGAGGAAAGGATAATGGGCGAGGAAAAGGGACGTAATTTTTATGTAGGCGATGAGCCTGACGCTCGAAAAGTCATCAAGTATCATCACCTTTATTGCAAGGTAGCTGAACTTTTGCCTCTGCCTGGGATGTGCCCCTCTATTCTCGATTTAGGATGCGGTCCCGGTCTATTTGCAGCTTTTCTAGCACATAAGGGTTACAAGTCCTATCTCGGCATAGATTT
>JAHJBY010000029.1 GCA_018813285.1 Candidatus Omnitrophota bacterium | reverse complement strand
CTCAAGGCCTTCGCGGACTATTACCGCCTTGATAACTTTTGGGGCCCCGCCTGAAGGAGTATATGTAATCTCTTCGGCGAACTCATCCGCGTTAAGAAATGTGTTAACAGCATCCTGCGGCAATTGATCCTTAAAACTCATCCGCCAAACTCCTTTGGTTAGTATCCGGGGGCTTAAACGCCCCCGGATACGTAGTTGCCTTTAAGTTTAAGCGTCGACCTTCATAAGATGAGCGAAGTAAGGATCTATGATCATCTCGTCAACATGCTGTCTTACCCTGAAGATATCGCTTCTGGCGGCATCATCCCTGTACTGCTCAACCGTCGCGTTCTCCGGGCTGTCGCCGGTCCAGAGGAACGTCCTTCCCATGGAAGGATCCGAAAGCCGCTGGCCTTCGCCGATTACAGCCACCATGGCGTAGTCGCCGCTCCAGATATCGGCCCCTTTGAAAGCCTTGCCTTCTTTGGCGCTGTTGTAGATGCCTTTTCCGACAACGATCTTTTTAATGCCTAAGATATCCGCCAAGGCGTTAAGAATCTCCGCCTCAGTAAGCCTGGCGACATACTGAATCGCGCCTTTGATCCCCGCGTTGGCAAGCAGTCTGTCGATGTTTGCCTTGCTCATGATGAGCGTCCCCGGATCAATACCGCAGTTCTTTCTCACCTTTTCCCGCACCTCGCGCACCTGGGCGATAACATCGCTTGAGGCGTTGTCCCATGGCTCGGCTGAGTAATCAGTGAAAAGGTCAGCCCCTGAGAAGGTCGCGGTGTCAAAAACAGCCGACGCGATCCGCTTCTCCTGAGCCTGAAGAACCCTGCGCGTTACGATCTGCACGGTTGTAAGCTCGGCGTCAAAGTCGCTGGCGTACATCTCGCGCTCTGAATCATCCAGGGGCCCTTCAAGACCGTGCTCTTCGCAGGCATACTGCCTGTCTTTAGCCTGAAACGAATCGCGGTTGTAGTTTCCTCTGGGCGCGCGTTTCGTGTCAGCGTCCCGGGTGATGCTTTCCCTCGTGATAGCCGGGAAAATGCTTGCCTTCTTTTTGGTAGGAAAGATAGGCAGAACCTTCGTGCCGATAAACTCGTCCTGCGCCTGAATGAATTCCAAAGCCGCTTCACCCAGCTCGAGTCTCGGTATCGCTCTTGTTCCCTGATAGTCTGGCATTTTAAGTTCCTCCTTTAAATTTTATTACTGCTACACAAGCAGGCCTTCAACCACTTCAAGATCCGCAGAAGAAGCTTCCAGAACCTTTCCCTGAATGGATCCGTTTACAACTGCTGAAATCTTTCCGTCGTCCGCGCCGTAGAAATCTCCGCCAACAGCGATAGCGTCCAGCGCAACTACCTTGAACGTACGGCCCCTGGTCTTTAAATCAACGGTTACATGCTCGCCCTGAGCGGCCTTGGCGGCTGTAATACCGATAAAATCCTCACCGGCATCCGCGTACTCAACCTGCGATCCGCTCCCGGCGGAAAGTTTTACCCTGCGGTAAGCCTCTAAATCTTCTCCCGCGACAAACGCTTTTGAACCTATGTTATACTGTGACATTTTCGTCCCTCCTTTTGGTTATTGTCTTTTATCCGCCGTAGCCTTCAGGGCTTCGGTCGTCGAGCAGTTATGCTCTTTTTGATACTCCCGGGCGCGCTCCAGATGCGTCATCTGTTTCTTCGGCGGTTCTTCTTCGGCATCAGGCCCCAGCGGCGGAACGGATGCTTTCTGCAGGCCCTCGAGCTGTTTCTCCTGAAACTTGATGACCGCGTTTTCGAACGTCGCGCCGTTTTCCACGGTTTCCACAGCGATATCGGTCATGTCTTTAAACACCTTCGATTTATTCAGAATCGATACCGCCCGTTCGCGCTCTTTTTTAATTCCTTCTTCAACTCCAAGCGCGTGAATAGAGTCGTAAAGGTCGGAATGTTCCGCTTTAAGTTTTTCCAACGTGATTTGTTCCGGCATTTTCTTTTCCTCCTTGTTTTTGTTAAACCCGTACCTCTCTAAGAACGAGATCACCTTTTCAACCGATTCAGGCTGGCTCAGGAATCTATCTAAAAAAGCCGTCATCTCAGCCGACGGCTTGACGCTTTCTGAGAAGAACGGCATCCCAAAAAGTCCGTTATTAGCCGCGGGGTCATCAACCACGTCCACCGAAAACAGGTTCTTAACCCTGATAAACGGCGGGAGTTGATCTCCGTTCTCGTCTTTTTCCTCGCGGCTTTCCTCATCCCAGTAAATAACCATGGACGCTCCGAACGCATTGGGATCGCTTTCGGCAAGGTTAGCGACGTAACTCGCCAAATCCCCGTCAGGCGTTTCATGCGCTGTCTTGTCGATATAGAGATCCGCACGCACGATATCATTGTCACGCCTGAAGTTTTTCACCCTTCCCAGAAACGTCCCGAGAGCAGTCGAACTCATGTTGGGATGGCCAAAACGGGATTTGATCCCGACTCTGGACTGGTTGCCAATCTCAACTATTTTTTCTAACGCGGCATCATCGAATTCCCCCCTTTCATCATGGGTTACGCCTTTGGTAACCACGGCGAACCCGCTTATAACATCTGTGTTTTTGTCCACACGGATATTTTTGCTCCGCACTATATCCGTTCGAAAAAAGGTATTTTTATCCGGCATGTTTTTCTCCTGTTTTTTCTTCAACGCAAACAATGATGCTGTGAGGCATAGCCATGTTTTGCCTGCTTGTGACTTTAATCTTTTTTGTTTTCTTTTTCTTCTTCATCGTCTTCATCTTCTTCAGGTTCTTCTTTTTCTTTCGCAGTGTCCGTATTCTGGGGCAGGCCCAGCTCGTTCATCTTGTCAAGCTCGCGTTTTCTCTGTTCGAAACTTTCCTCCCAGTCTTTACCCTGGGCAGAATACAAATCAGCGTGGGTGACTATGCCGTTTTTAAGCCCGACTTCCGCGGCCTTTGCTTCCTTAAGCGGATCAACCCATTCCCAGCCCGGCGCTATCCATGTGGCTCCGGTCCACCAGCGTCTTTTTTCATAAAAAGATATCGCTCCCAGCTCGCCGTTTAAATAGGCTTCTTCCATGACCATATCCCACACCGGCTGGCAGAGTTTACGGGCAAGCCATTCCTGTTTTACTTTAAAATATCTGCGCGCTTCCAACAGCGCCGCCCGGGCGCTTGAGTAGTTGGTCTTTGAGAAATCCTTCGCGACCAATTCATAAGGCAGACCCAAAGCCGCTGATATCGCCCGTAAAATCCTTTCCACGAAAGGCTCGAATGTCGCGCCCGGCCGCTGGGGATTAAACGAGGTGATCGATTCGCCCGGCATCAGGTGCTTGATCATGCCGGGTTCCAGAGATTCGACTAACTGATCGGATGAGTTTCTTTCATAAGCCGAGTTAACCGCGATATCCATCGAGGCCTCGGAAGTAATGAAGAGAGAAAAACAGGCCGCGATGCGCGCGGCCACGAGTTCGGCTTCGGCGTATTCGGCTAAGTCTTTAAAGTAGGTTAAGACAGGGGCGAAAAAAGGCACGCCGCGCGTCTGGCCGCTTCTTAACACAGGGTAAAGATGAAAAACATTCTTTCGGCCGTATTCATTCTTTGCCGGTATCTCAATAAATTTCTTGTCTTTATCGCCGTACCTGAAATCTCCGGGGTGGTTTTTTTGAAT
>JAHJBY010000028.1 GCA_018813285.1 Candidatus Omnitrophota bacterium | reverse complement strand
TCATTATTATCCTTTAATCCTGAGGTGCTTATAGGTCTTACCTGCAATAGGTATATTTCATTTCTGTAGGATGTCCATTCCAAGTCAGGGATAAATCCCATTTTTCTTTCCAGATCAACAAGAATATAATACAATTCCTCTATTTTATCCTGCTTTAAAACAAAACCTTCTGTGTCTTCAATGATCTTTGTGCCCCCGGTCATGCCGACGGTTTTTTTTCTTTCTTTTGCAGGAAAGTATTCATTAACTTTTCCTGTTTTTCTATCAAGTACCCACCTGTCGGGCTCAACATCTCCGTCAACAAGCCCTTGGTTCAAGCCGTGTACTGCTTCGATAATCGATTTATTTTTATCTAGAGGAGATTCCCCAAAAGCGACCCCGGATATCTCACCCGGTAGCATTTCCTGTATAACAACGGCCATCTTTCCTTCACCTTGATCAAGTGATAATTCTTTTGAATATGCTATTGCAGCATCTGACCACAATGAGGACCAAACAAGCTTAACATGTTTTAATATTTCTTCCTCTCCTTGTATATTTAGATATGATTCATGCAATCCAGCATAAGAGTTTATAGGGGAATCCTCGAAATTCGAAGACGATCTTATAGCCAGAACCTGTCCTTCAAAATGCTTCCTGACCTGTAATAATATGCGCTGTCTGATATCTTCCGGCACTTCGGCCCTCAAAAACTTGTTCCTTATCCTGAGTGACGCGTCCCACATCTCTTCCCATCTCATATTTTCAATCGGTTTTCTTCCAAGCTCATAAGATATGTATGAAAGAATCCCACTTTTTTGGGTGAAATCCTTATAGACTTCGGTTGTAACGCAAATTCCTTTGGGAACCTTAAATCCGTAATTTATCAGTCTGGAAAGGTTGTTTGCCTTTCCGCCCACTAAACTGGGGTCAATCCCGTGACAATCTTGAAGAGTTGCGATGCCTTCCATTTCTATCCAACCTTGATCTCTTTAACTTCCTGAAATCTTGTAACCACAATATAGCGTTCAACATTAATCGAGACAAGGACACAATTAGGATTTTCGATGAAATCCTCTAAAAATGGAAACTTACCAAGATAAATACTTTTATATTTTTTCCGTTCTTCTCCTATGAGGTCTTCAGATTCTCCCAGTGCTGTAACAGCCGTGGCATCCTTGAAATCATCCTTACTATTTGCCGCGCTGTTGACAAGCACGCTGACATTGGGATGTTTTTTACAATTCTGATATTTCCTGGTATCTTTTATCGTTGCAAAGATTATATTTTTTAAATCCTCACTGACCGCAAAACCTACAAGTGAAGTATATGGATATATTTCTCCTGTTGTAGCAAGAACCCCAAGCTTTTGATTAGACAGTACAGCTTTAAGGTCGTTATCAATTATGGGAACGTTCATTTTTTATCTTTCCTCCTCGGATTAGTTCAATATCTCGCTAATCAGACTACTTTTATGCTAGAATATTGTACCATGAAAATAGGGTATCCTTGTATAAACAGTAGCATAGGGTGTACTGCCAACCATACTTTCAGGTTGGCTTCGTACAGCGAAAAAAGATTCATTGAAACAGTAGCCGAAAACATTGCTTGTCTTGATAAAATACTGCGTTTTAATCTCGAGAATAACATTATGTTTTTCAGGATAGGCTCAGATCTCGTTCCTTTTGCATCGCACCCTGTATGTACTTTCAACTGGGTCAGTTTTTTTCAAAAAGACTTCAAAAAGATCGGTGATTTCACAAAAAAACACGGAATGCGTATTTCCATGCATCCCGACCAATTTGTGCTTATAAACGCAATAAAAGAAGAGATAGTCCAAAAAAGCGTTTCGGAACTGCAATACCACAGAAAAGTACTCGACGCTATGGGGCTGGACCAGGACGCTAAAATACAAATACATGTTGGGGGTGTATATGGAGACAAAGCCTCTGCTATCGAACGTTTCGCATATAACTACAAACTTCTGGATACTAAAACAAAAAAGAGACTTGTTATAGAAAATGATGATAGACTGTATTCACTGAAAGACTGTCTTGAAGTACATAGAAAAACATCTGTCCCCGTTCTTTTTGATTGTTTTCATCACGAGTGCCTTAACAACAATGAATCTTTGCGCAAGGCAGTTCTTTTAGCACACCGGACTTGGAAGAAAAAGGACGGGTGTCCTCTGTTGGATTATTCAGAGCAAGCAAAAAACAAGCGCTCAGGCGCACACGCTGCAAGTATAAACATTCGTAAATTTAAAAAGTTCCTTGAAGTTATATCTGGAATAGATTTTGATATAATGCTTGAAATCAAGGACAAGGAAAAGAGCGCCTTAAAGGCGGTTCAACTATTGAAAAGCGGGTAGCCGTAATAGGACTACCCGCTTTTGGAAAGAACGCTACTTCTTTAGCTCATTGGCAAGAATGCCGATCGAATATATTGCGGCTATTCCGACGAGTCCGTATACTATCCTTGACAGAACTGACATCACACCGAATATGGCTGCGACAAGATCAAAATTGAGAGCACCGACTAGCCCCCAGTTGAGTCCTCCAACTATTACAAGAATAAGCGCAATAACATTAAGTGCTTTCATGATGCCCTCCCTTCTATTTGTTTGTTATCAAACACCCTATTCATATCCCCTAAAGTTTACTTGGATTAGCTCTGTTTTACAAGGATCAAAGCTTATTATGATGGCGGTATGTCTCCTGGGATGTATGCCTTAGAACATTCTTTTTTAGGCACCACAGAAAAAACACCTATCTCTCCCCGTCCAGCAGACAATGCACCTATAGATGTAAGAAGTATCTTCATTTCTACTCAATTACCATATCATCGATTAAGCACAAAAATTGCCGCATTAAGAACAGCCGCAAAACTTACCCAGAGGAGGTAGGGACTAAGTAGGATCGATGCTATTCGAGAGATCTTTAAAAAACTAACAATGGTCAAAAGAATGGCTACCCACAATAAAACAATTACAATAAGACCAGCCAAAGGGGATCTGCATCCGAAAAAAGCAAAAGACCAAAGAACGTTTAATATCAGCTGTAACATAAACGCGGATATAGCTATTTTAGATTGCCTTGTGTTCTGCCCTTTACGCCAAAATATAAACAGCGAAACCCCCATAAGCAAATACAATATAATCCATACAGGTGCAAAAACTGAATCCGGAGGATTAAAAAATGGCTTATTTATGTTTATATACCACGTATCTACGGATTGTCTTGTAAATAAAGACCCTACTATGCCGGCTACCTGGCATAGGACTATGCTTATAATAAGTTTTGCTCCGTTTTTCATTTTATATTACTTAGATCGTGTTCCAAATAAGGGGTAATTCTTTCTCTATAGAAAAATATCTTTGATTATTTCGTTTACTGTTGCTTCTGACATACTCTTCTCTCCTCAATAGAATCACCTTGAGGCCTACCCCTACTTTTCCTAAAATGTCAGCTTCGCTTTGACTTCCGCGTAATATGCGCCATCAAAATTTACCCTGGTATTGTGACTATGGTAATACTTTTTAGCTTCAAACATATATCGATCGAAACTATACCCACCTTGTGCCGTCAGCAATATTCCTCTGTTAGGGGAGAAAGAGAGTCCTCCTCCAGCTTTTTTTTCATAGTAAAATATTCTTTCGTTTCTATTGTCTCTGCCAGCCCTAAAATACCTTTGATCTGTTAAATTGAAATCGGCAAATACTTTCCAATTTTTATACACCTCGTAAGAAGCCTTCGCTTTTATGGTGGTTATGGGTAAATATGAAAATGTCAGTTGCACTTTCTCTATCGGGCTGTACCTCACAAAAGCGAAAGGAAAACCCGCAAAAATCTGAAGGTCATCATTAGGATTATACAGGTACCCTACTCCGGGAAGAGGGACGTATCGTAAAAACTCCCTGTTGCTTGAATAATCTACAAGAAACATCCAAGCATTCCTTTCACCTGAAGGCACTTTAAGAAATACCCGTGCCCCATACACACATTCATCAAGACTATTAAATAACTTGTCACTTGCAGACCCTATTTGTCCGATCGCCCCAAACATCCACCCATTCTCAAAGACGTAACGGTATGTAGGTAGAAAATTAATGTTATACACATTGTTTGGTATTTCAATGTCGGTATTCGAAAGAAACGCCTTTGTGTCCCAATTTGTATATCGGAATGTAGTATAAACTGAAAAATCTGAATTTTCTTTTTTTATGATCGGTAACATTATGCCGGCATCATGCTGCTACATCCCAACATCGGTGTCCTGATTCCTGACATCAGAATTTCCATAATACCTGTAGTTATATGAAGCGGATGTTCTTATTTTGCCGGGAGGCATTTGTAATAGTTGGTTGAAGGCATTTTCAGCGAAAACGTCTGCCGTGTTCCAAATCATGACTACAAGTATTGTAAAAATGAAAATTGTTTTTTTCATGGCTCCCCTATTGTTGCTTATCGAATAGTTTGTTGAATTCGGCGTAACCTTCCTTCTCTAAGTCTTCCTTTGGAATGAATTTCAAAGCACTTGAATTTATACAATAGCGCGCGCCTGTCGCACTAGGTCCATCATTAAATAGATGTCCTAAATGAGAATCACCTTGAGTGCTTCTAACCTCAGTTCTTCGCATAAACAAAGAGTTGTCCTGCTTCTCCTCTACACTCTCTGGAGTAAGAGTTTTAGTAAAACTTGGCCATCCTGTCCCGGATTCAAACTTATCCTTTGAGCTAAAGAGAGGTTCGCCTGTCACAACATCAACATAGATGCCTTCTCTTTTGTTGTCCCAGTATTCATTATTAAACGCCGGCTCCGTGCCGCATTGTTGTGTAACTTTATATTGCAAGGGTGTAAGTTTTTGTTTTATCTCTTCTTTTGCAGGCTTCGTGTACTTTGCTGATTTCCCGGGCTTTTTATTGCCCCACGTTGCCTTAATGAAGTCGTCCCTACCGGAACCTTTTTTATAAGCATTGTATTTGATAGGACATTTTTTATAATAATTCTGGTGATACTCCTCCGCATTATAAAACGTAGAAGCTTTTAAAATCTTTGTGGCGATCGTCTTATCAAACTGTCCTGATTCTTCAATTTCCTTTTTCGAAGCCTCTGCCATCTGTTTTTGCTCTAGATTGTGATACAAAATAGCGGTTTTATACTGTGTTCCTTTATCCGCAAACTGTCCAAGATCATCTGTAGGATCTATCTGTTTCCAAAAAACATTCAGAAGTTCTTTGTAGGTTATTTTAGATGGGTCATATGTTATTTGAACCGCTTCCGCATGTCCGGTGTTGCCGCTTGATACTTCTTCGTATGTAGGGTTTTCTTTGTGCCCTCCAGTATATCCCACAATAACTTCGATTACACCGTCCATCTCATCGAAAGGCTGCTCCATGCACCAGAAACATCCCCCAGCGAAAGTCGCTTTATCCAGCTTATCTTCCGAAAATACATTGCTACACATAAACAACCCCACCAAACAGGTTAATAAGAATACCTTCATCACCTTTATTATACCCCTTTGCCCGCATATGAACAGCTACTTCTGAAAAGTTTTTATTTGTAGCAAATTGTTACCTTGGGGGCAAGATTGGTACAAGTTGGTACAACAACAAAAAAACCCTAAACCGTAATGGGTTCAAGGCTTTCGCTTAAATCGTATAGCGAGCCCCATTCTAGAACACAACTTTAGGGGGGTATTAAAGAAAATGTCTTTTTAGAAAGGCTTTGCCAGAAACTGTTTTGAGATATTTTTCGAATTTTTTTGCTTTGTCAATATCCGCAAACTCTACGGCTATGATCAATTCCCAGGGCTTATATCTCATGGTATAGATTGAATGTCCTGCGTTATGTGCTTTCAATCTATTCGTTAGATGTTTTGTGAAACCAACGTAAATTTTTTCTGGGAATTTCTTAGACTGGATTAAATAAACGTGTGAGATTATGTCCTCCTTCGCTGATTCATTTTATATCATTTAGCTTCGGAGGACAACCTTCGCCGTTTCTGGATAATTATTCGTCTTCGCCGAGTGATGGCAAAGCCAACCGAAGCCAAATAATTAATAAATAGGTTGGCGAAGGTTGGCGAGGCGGATGGGGCTCGAACCCACAACCTTCGGATCGACAGTCCGATGCTCTAACCAGTTGAGCTACCGCCCCGCGTGCTTATGAAATAAGCGCATATTTTATATCATAGAAGGTGTTCTGCCGTCAACAGGTTTCCCTTATGCCGCCTTATGCTTTTAGAATCTTCTTGCCGCGGGGGTTTGTTTACGATATAATTTTTCGTATGAAAATCATAACGGAAACATTAACCATTAACGAACTTAAACAGATGGCCGCTATGTTTGAAAACATGGTAAAAGCGGTGGTTGATGTTGATAGAAAGCTCATAGCGGTCGACGCTGAGCTTCATTCCGATCTGGAAGCACTGCTTCTGCAAAATGGTTCGAAACAAAAAAGTCTTTGGGGGATAAACCTTTATCCTGAAATGAAAGGCGCTGATTTTATTGAATTTGATTCAATGATCAACATGAAACC
>JAHJBY010000027.1 GCA_018813285.1 Candidatus Omnitrophota bacterium | reverse complement strand
TATGACGCGCTAAAACAGGAAATAAAAACTCTTAAACTAAAAGTGTATGGCGGAAAAAAATAGAACAACAGCCATCTAATGATTTAAGTGAAGCGCAGAAAACGGGAATGAATGAGTATTTTTATAAAGCGGATGTTATACAGTTTTAACGCTGATGGTGGAACAGCTTAAGTTGAAAGTGAAGAGGTGGCCCCTTCTATCCAAGACACAAAGAGGTATCTTGAAATTTACCTAAAGAGGTCACGTCTATTCAGAGAATGCTGAGGCATGAGTCAATGGAAACAACGGAAGTTTACACAAGAACAACGGAAGTTTACACAAGGATGATGCCCACAGAATGGAAGAAGATGTATGACAAAGCAGGGCCCGAGAAAGAAGAAATAGAAAAAACATGGTGTGCATTGCCAATGCATAAAAAGTATGATATATTTGCATTAATAATGCACACTAATTTAGCATACCCACGTAATTCTACGGGTGTAAGCCCGTAGAAGTTTACTTTAAGATTCAATGGTAAGTTGATTGGTAAAATGAGAGGTAGCATAATGGACAAAAACATATTAAAAGAAATATTGTTGGAGCAAAAAGAACTCTTACAGAGCAAAGAACAAGGTGTGGAAAGAACAGAATTGAGAACTGTACAGCGGTACATAAAAGTACCTCATGTTGTTGTAATCTCCGGCCTAAGGCGTAGCGGAAAATCTACTTTGCTACTACAAATAATGGAAGCCTATTTTGATAATAATGTCTACTATTGTAATTTTGAGGATGAGAGGTTAACAGATTTTACATCGAAAGACTTTAACATGTTGTATGAAACCTTTCTTGAGTTATTTGGTGAAAATAAGGTTTTCTTTTTTGATGAGATACAGAATATAAAGGGCTGGGAAGTATTTGTTAGAAGGATGTATGACGCCGGTAATAAGATATTTGTAACGGGGTCAAATGCCTCCATGCTCAGCAAAGAAATAGGCACACGATTGACAGGCAGATATGTTCCAATAGAGCTGTATCCATTTAGTTTTCATGAATACTTATTATTTAATAAAGTGGAGGTAGATGATAAAAGCTTGTTGCTAACCAAAAAACGAGCTACCTTAAAAAGGTATTTTAATAGCTATTTGGACAAGGGGGGTATACCTGAATATCTCAAATATGAGGAAAGGGATACTTTGTCTACATTGTATAAAGACATAATCTACAGAGATATAGTTTCCAGATATGAGGTGCGTGATATAAGGGCACTAAGAGAACTATCAGTATATCTATTAAGCAATACAGGCACATTGATAAGTTATAACAGGCTAAAGGATATGTTGGGGTTGGGAAGTTCTCATACGGTTAAAAACTTCATAGAGTATCTTGAGAATACGTATCTAATAAATACTTTGCCTATGTTTTCTTATTCAGTGCGAAAGCAAATAAAAAATCCACGGAAGACATATGCGATTGATATAGGACTACTGAAAATAGCATCCGTACATTTTACTGAGAATAAGGGAAGATTTCTTGAGAATTTGGTTTTAATCGAACTAAGAAGAAGGCAAAAAGAAGTATACTATTACAAAACTGAAAATGGGCTTGAGGTAGATTTTGTAATTAAAGAAGGAGCTAAAATATCTGATGTAATTCAAGTTACTCAGGGACTATCCAATAAGGCAACAAAAGAAAGGGAAATAAACTCATTGCTTGGAGCGTTGAAAGAGCTTAAAAATAAAGAGGGTATAATTTTAACCGAAAATGATGAAGATGAGTTTATTGTTGATAATAAGGCCATAAAAGTTGTGCCTATATACAAATGGCTATTGAGTTAAAACAATTTTTCTAATCCCAAAGTTGTACTTGGCATTAAAAGTGAGCATGTTAGGATTAGCTGAAAAGAAGATCGGTTTTCAGGATTTATCTTATCAGGGCAAACTAACAAGTTTATCGCAAAAACATCAGGAAGCGGAATCGCACCTCGAGAAGACAAACCCCCAGACATAGTAGTGCCGCAATTTTCTTTTCCCTGATTTTATCGCGCGGCTTTTATGTCAACTGAATGTTTGGCGGTAAAGGAGTTCAGCGCGAATCGAACGGTTTTGAGCGCCCAGGAAGTCAAGATATCGACAGCCGTGTGGTCCAAGCGCCTTGACGGCCGCGATGTCGGAGCTTGTTTGAGCCCCGGGTTTACGTTCAACAAGGCCTTCCTCATGCTTTTTGTTTACAATGCTTTTCCCTTTTTCCCAGCAACGGGTGTGGCAACAGACGCGTTTGTCGCGCAGATAAATCCTTACGGTTTTCTCATCGCCTCTGAGGGTTAATGTCCTGCCGGAGAGTCTCCATGGAACCGAATACTCATTCGCGTCGAATTTCACGCGGAACTGATGGGATACAATGGGATGGCGTATCTCATCGGTGTCATAACTGTTCGCAAGCGGCAGCAATTGCGGCTTTTCTTGAGCAAAGTGAAGTTCGGGGATCTTGCGGGTAGTGGCATGTGTGCGTTTGTTGGCAAACTGATCCATCCATGCGTGTGTCTGGATATTGACATCTTGCAAATCGGTGAACGAACGTCCCAGACCAAAAGGATCTCCAAAATCACCCCAGTCAACTTGAGCAGCCTGATCGGGAACAAATTCCAAGGAGAGATATGCCTTGGGTTCGGATGCCGGCCTTCGGGTTCTTAAATAATCTTTGAGAATTGTCAGTCCACCTAAGTACTTTCTGTCTCGAAGCTTTTGCAGGATATTGACCGCTGAGCGGCCCGGGTCGGCGCGAAGAAGCTCCTCAATATGATTGTAATAAGGAGCAAGGAGGGAAGAACGTTGATTCTTATTTTGCCTTTCAAGAAGCACTTGCTGCCTGCGGATTAAAGCCGTTACGGTCTGCCGATGAATTCCAAATTGTGCCGATATCTTACGTTGACTTAAATGCTCGGCGAAAAAGAGTCGTAAAACTTCCGCCTGAGTTGCCGGATCAATCATTTTTCATCACCTCACTGTTTTTGAGAACTTGTTTTAGTAAAGGAGTTATGCGGGTTACCCCACCGGTTATCTCCGATCTTCCGGGGTACGATAACGTTAAAACTCGCCAATATGGTTTTTTATAATCGATGAGATGTTCTTTGAGAAGTTCGTCTTTGGCGCGGGTGACCTCAAAAAGATTCATTCGCAGGATATTCCCGATGGAAGAGGTTGAATAAAAACTCCCGCCGGAACTGTCTCCGACAACCGCCAAAAACAGATACAACGCGAGCGCTTTATGGGTAAGCCGACCCAAATACCCCTCATGTAGCAGCTGGTGATCCACAATCGAATAGCTCCTGGCCTGTCTTTTCATAACATGTAGCAGTATCCCATCAAGACAAACCGGTGTCTATCTGCGTTTGTATCTCACC
>JAHJBY010000026.1 GCA_018813285.1 Candidatus Omnitrophota bacterium | reverse complement strand
GCTTCCGAAACAGATTAAACACGATCTTTCCAAACAGCCAAATCCTTGTCGTAGAGGTTTTTTCGTTCAGCCCTAATTTTCGGATAATTCGGAATTCGGCAGGTGAACGCAATATTAACAATGAACCCGTTTTTGCCCCGGGCCAGAACTCGCTTCGCCGCCCATTCGGTGAACTATCTAAATTCAGATAGCCGCGCTTATTGCCTTACCGCACAATATCCACAGCCGGATAGAGGCTTTGCCGGTCAGCACCTAAAAATACCTTACTAAATAAAGCTATTCTGGTATAATAATCAATCGTGAAAAAGAAAATTTGTACGGATTGATAAATTCTATGTTATTCCTGAATGCCAGGACGGAACCTATTATACTGGCCATACCAATAATTTAGAGCGCCGCCTCAGGCAACATAATACAGGAAAGCTCGGCGCCCGCTACACCAGGTGGAAGAAAGCAGGCGCGCTGGTCTGGACTAAGGAATATAGGTATTCAGCCTACGCGATGCGGACCGGGCATAGAATAAAGCAGTTAAACCGCAGGCAGAAAGAATTGTTGGTCGGAGGCATGAGGTTGGGTAGGGACATATATTTTAGTGATTAACTTCTTATATGATGGGAAGTTACAGAAATCAGATTATCAGATTAGAGGAAACCGTACGTAAGTGAAATTTACAAATTTGCTGCAGAAATGACCATTATAGGTAAAAAATGGATATAAAAATACAAGACAAAGCACTGAATTTTTCCACTATAGACGGCGCACTTTCGGCGGTCATGGGCTCGCTTGCAGGTGGAATGTTTCTTATGGGATTTGCTATAAAGATCCTAAACGCCACCCCTCAACAAATCGGTATTTTGGCGGCATTACCCATGTTTGCAAATCTTGTTCAGATTTTCGGCTCTATCGTTATAGAAAAAACAGGCAAGAAGAAACTGCTTTGCTTTGTTTCAATTTTTGCTAACAGAATATTGTGGATTTTGATTATATTGTTGCCGCTCGCCATATTCGCGCCCTTAGCAGACTGGAGAGTGTGGGTGCTAGTCACTATCATTGCTGTTTCGAGCCTATTTGGATCCCTTGCGGGCGTCTCATGGCTTGCATGGATGAGCGACATTGTTCCAGAAAATATCAGAGGTTCCTACTTTGGCAAGCGAAACATGATTGCGTCAGCCTGTGGTATGGTAGCTATGCTGTTGGGAGGTAAATTTGTAACAATGTGGGCGAAGCAATTTGGCGAAACCAATCCATTTGGGTTTGTACTGCTTTTTGCTATTGGATTAGCGGCAGGCCTTATGGCAATTTTCTTTTTATCTCGCATACCTGAAGCCGAAAGTACAAAGAAAGAAGGTGCGGGCAGTTTTGACTTTAAAATGTTTTTCAAGCCGCTGCAAGATAAAAACTTTTTTACGCTTATCCTTTTTGTTGCCGCGTGGATGTTCGCCATTCAGATAGCAGCGCCATTTTACGGCGTGTTTATGATAGAGAATTTGAAGATCGACTTTTCAACAATAACCATACTTGGAACATTTGCTACATTCGCGACGCTTTTTATGATGAAAATCTGGGGTTCCATTTCTGATAAATTAGGGAATAAGCCAGTTATAATCGTATCTGGTTGGTTCCTTACTGTAGTCCCCTTTTTGTGGATACTTGCTGTTCCTGGCAAGTACTACTTGCCAGTTTTGTTAGCGCATGTTCTTTCAGGCGCTTTTATGGCAGGCGCGGCACTTTCCCAATTCAACATTTTAATAAAACTTTCCCCTAAAGAAGGTCGATCTGTATATCTAGCATTGTTCGCGGCAATAACTGGAATTGTGGGGGCTACGGCACCTATTGTTGGTGGAAGCTTATCAAGCATGCTAGGCAATTTCAGCATGACCATTTCAAAGTATACTATATCAAACTTACACGTGATATTTATCATTTCAGCGATGCTACAGGCCATAACTATTTTTTTCATATTAAAAATAAAAGAACCGGCTGCCTCAACACCGGTAGCCGTGATTATGCAGCTAAGGAATGACCTTAATCCACAGACAGGCATTGCCGGCGCGGCTGATATTATGATGATAGAGGTGAAAAGAGGAGAGGGCATATTAAAAAAAATAGACGATGCAACAGACAAATTAGCTGAAAAATCTGAAGATAAAATCGAGAAAGTTTTGAACAAAGGGGAGAAGATCATAAAAAAGCCATTCAAGAAAATTAAGGATTTTTTAACCAAGGATGAATAAGGAGGAGCCATGATGAATTTTACAGATATTTTTCAGAATTTAGTTGTTAAGAGGTTAAATCAAGCATATCAATTCAGCGCAGAACTTGTTCCGAAGTTATTACTTTCATTAATCATCTTGTTGATTGGTTGGTTGTGCGCTGTGCTCCTTAAGAAGATAGTTTACAAACTTCTTAAGGCATTAGGCTTTGATGTTCTCTGTGAAAAAATAGGTCTAAAAGGCTTTCTAGAAAGAGGGGGCGTTCAAAAGACTCCATCATTAGTAATTGGCTTAGGATTTTATTGGCTTATTATTTTCAGTGCGCTTATTATGGTATTCAATGCTTTAGAGTTAGAAGCTGGCGCGCAATTGGTAAAGCAAGTCATATTCTATATACCCAAAACTATTGCTGCCTTGATTATCCTGGTCGTGGGTGTATTTTTAAGCCAATTTGTTAATAGGTTCATTGAGACCTCATCCAGGCTAGCGAATATACCTTTTTCGAATATTTTAGCTAGAATAGCCCGCTATACAGTAATTGCCCTGGCTATAATCGTGGGGCTAGAATACTTAGATGTTGCTGCGTCAATAATATTTGAATCTTTTCTCATTCTTTTTATTGTAGTGCCGCTGGTATTTTCTTTGGTATTTCTTGTAGGAGGAAGGCAGATACTTTCGAGCATATTAGCCGGTAGGATTCTTAAGAAAGAACTTAAGGAAGGAGAGACAATAAATTTTGATACTATTTCAGGACAGATAGAAATTGTTAATTTAACAGTTACAAAAATTAAAAGCGGCGGTGAAGAAATAATCATACCCAACTCTGAATTAATTACGAAGACAATTAGAAGGATAAAGAGAGGACAGTAAAACGAAGCATTAACAATCAGGCATTATAATATGGTTTCAAGGAGCGCGATATTTATTTTTATCACATTTGTTGCAATCGCCATTTTACTGGCTGGAGGGGGGATTTATTATGCTGCGTTTACGACCAAAGGATCAAATTCCATTATCCAGCCTTTCCTTTCAAAATATGTCGAAACAGAAAGTGCCAGCATAAAAAAAACAACTGGCAACCTTTCAGAAGCTTTAGTTTATCAGGATGTTGAGTTCCGTGATCTAAAATGGCTTCCAAAGGGAAATTCGCTTAAAATCCAGAGGCTTGAAATAGCATTAAGCTCTTTCAGCCTCGAAGGCCTTAGTATCAAGATACACAATGGAAAATTGAGATTCTCTGGCTCCGATGCAATCCTTTTCTATGGCGATTATCAAAATGGCGTTTTAGATATCACTGTATATTCCAAGGGTATAAGTGTTCGTGACGTACTGGATTTATTTGCTGAAACCGCGGCATTAAAAAAGATTTCAGGTACCCTCAGTGATCTAGATTTAAATATTAAAAGCTCCTTATCCGAGCCTGAAATATACGGTAGTTTTAATGTCAAAGAATTGACTGGAAATGGCTTTTCTATGACTAATTGTCCAGGCGAAGTGAAGGTGCAGCTTAAGGATATAAAAGACGATCTGAAATTGAACGGCCAAGTTACAGTAAAAAGTGGAACAGTATCTGGATCAAAAACAGCGATTATCAACTTAAAAGAAAGCAAAATCCTGTTCAAAGCCGATCCTAAAAAACCGACATTGGAGGCAAGGGGAACAGCCACTGTTGAGAAGATTAAGATTGACATTGAGTTGAAGGGTACATTTGATCAGCCAAAAATAAATTTAACCTCTATACCACCGATGGATCAGGACAGACTGCTACTTATGCTTGCAACAAATAAAACATGGCAAAGTGTTGAGACGGCTGTAAACAAGCAGGAAATATCAGCGGATATTGCTAAAGATTTTTTGGACTATTTTATTTTTTCTGGGTCTGGCAGTAAGATTGCCGAAAGATATGGAATACGAGATATTTCAGTAAAATATAACGGGACAACTGCGGGCGTTGGGGCCACAAAAGACATTACGGATAAAGCAGTGCTCAGTTATTCTGTTGAACAGGCGCGGCAAAAAACAAAAGATGCAACTACCAGCCATAAGGTGGGCGGCGAATATAAAATCACCGAAAATATATCAGTGAGCGCTGAAAAGGAATTAAAGCAAAACGGTAAAACTACGCGAGCGGAAGATAAGCGGCAAGCCGATGATAAGGTAACAGTGAAATTTAAAAAAGAGTTTTAGGAATTTTCTTAAATAGCGTTAAATCGTTTCTTAAACAGGGGGGTATAATAATGCAAAGAGTTTTATTGACTTTTCTTTGTGCGAGTATTTTTTTCTTCAATGCCGTAGCAAGCTGTGCCGTTGCTGAATATGAGAAGCTTGAAATAAAGCAAGGAATGCGCAAGAGCGCCGCAAATGAGAAGTATGGTCCTCCTTTATTGGTAGAAAAATTAAGATACGGATTTCTCCCTATACCAAAAGAAAAGGCGCTTTATAAAGTAGATGACTCGACATATATGATTCTTTACTTCTTTTCAGGGAGAATAAATGAGATAACAATCCTGGATGACGCAACCTATGAAGAAGCCGTGTCTATGTTTGAATCGACCGATAAAAAAAGATAACGCGGGATACTTTTTTATGAGAAAAACAAAATTTATTTTTACAATAATAGTTATCATTTTAACATCGATAGCTTTCTATAAATATTTTCTGACGCAGCTTCATGAAAATAGGATTTTAAAACAGGTTGTTCAGCGTTTAGAAGCCGAATCGCGCATAGCGGAGGTATTAGTTACTAATGTGCAGTATGACGAAGGTGAGAAGAAGCTAAAGACCACTATTAAGTTTTTGGAATACAATACAGGGGGGAGGCCTCTTGATCCGAAATATTTTACCTTCTCAGGCAATATAATACAATTTCAGTCACTGGTTATCAGGTTTGATGACATTCACATTAAAAGCGCGGATAAGCTGCGCGGTAAAAGCGCTTACCTTTTCTGGAAAGTATTTCTGCTTGATGGAAAAAATGCGCAGGAATATGATATAACGAATTCAAGTCAGGTACCTAAAGGATATAAAGTTGAAGGCGATAGAAGTGAATTCGAGAAAAAAATATGGGAGCAGTTCTGGTCATATGCCCTGAATAATCAAGAAACGAAAAAAGCAGGAGTAACAAACGCCCAAATAGAAGCTCCGGGAACAATGTTTATTCCGGGGATGCTCTACACTATTAAGATGGAGCATGATGGCGGCATGAGGATAGATTCTTCTCCTCTTCCTTCTATTTTGAAAGGTGAAAAAATACCGGAATAAACAGAGGGATAGGAAAATATACATTACCTTAATGAGCAAAACATATTTATTTTTTTAATCAAGTTGACGCAATAAAGACTGGAGGATAGAATAACGGAGAAAATATGAGTGCGCCAAATTTGATCATAGGAGTCGACATAGGCGGTACGAAAATAGCCGCGGGTTTAATAAGCGATAACGGAGATCTTAAACGGAGCGTCGTTGTTCCCACGCTTGCCGAAGGAGGGTTTAAAGTTTCGCTTAAACAGGTATTTGCGGCGATAGGCGGCATACTGTCAATGGACGGGATAAACAGAAGATCCGTAAAAGGTATCGGTATCTGCGCGCCGGGACCGCTTGATCCCACAAGAGGTATAGTATTTAACCCGCCGAATCTTCCCGGATGGAAAAACATAGATATTGTATCGAGAGTAAAAAGAAAATTCAAAATAGATGCGCGCTTAGAGAACGACGCGAACGCGGCCGCGATGGCTGAGATGGTATGGGGCGCCGCAAGGGGGCATAAAGACATATTTTATGTTACGGTGAGCACAGGCATCGGTACAGGAATAATCATCAATGAAAAGATATACCACGGGAAGAACGGAATGGCCGGCGAAGGCGGGCACATGACCATAAATTACGATGATAAAAGCGCCGTATGCGGATGCGGCCAAATTGGATGCGTGGAGGCGCTTGCATCCGGTACTTACACAGAGAACAGGTTAAAGGAAAAACTGAAAAGATCACCGCGTCGAAAGACCATATTGAGGTCTATGACGGGCGGCGATATCGACAAGATAACGATGCGCGTTATAGCCCGGGCAGCCCGGAAAAAAGATGAATTTGCCACGCAAACGATCAAAGAACAAGGCGAATTGCTCGGTGTGTGGGTTGGCGGCATGATAAGTCTTCTTGATCCGGAGATTATCGTGATAGGCGGTGGCGTGTCAATGATCGGCGAGCTCATTTTTCGGGAGATAAGGAAGTCCGCGTATTGTCATACAATAAATATTTTCGCGAAAAAAACCCCGATAGTCCGGGCAAAGCTCAAAAAAGACTCCGGAATATTCGGCGCCGCGTCGATATTCATGCGAAAATAACGGTATGGGACAGTTGTGGTAAGATGTTACAAAATAGCGATGACGTTATTGTTACTCTTCCGCTTCAATTGTAATATATCGGCGGAAGAATCGCGCGAACGTCTTTTTGAAGATAGCGAGAGCAAAAAGGAATTTGCTTTTGAAGTATCATCGCTGATAGGATCCGCGTGGAAAAAATGGCAGGATGCAGCCAGAGTGAGCGAGATCGATGTTGATGGCTCTCAAGGGATATGTTAACGGCGACATACCTTTTTCACAGGGCGCGGGTCCCGGTCTTGTGAAAGGAGCAAAAGGAAACGGAGGAAAACTGACAGGCGCCTGCTTTGATCCGGATCTCATGTATAAAAAAATGTGTGAAAGTTTTAAAGATTCCGACGCGTAAGGCCTCTCCCCGTTTTTTCTTGTATTCGAAAATACCGTGTGTTATAAAGTAACAGTTGCACCACCTTTACTCTCGGCCCTGAACTCTAAAACGGAAGACCATGGCGTATCAAGTACTAGCGCGGAAATATCGTCCCCAGACATTCCAGGATGTGATAGGGCAGGAAGCTGTAACGCGGACTTTAAAAAACTCTATTGACCGCGGACGCGTAGCTAATGCCTATATTTTTTCGGGTCCGCGCGGTGTCGGGAAAACTTCGGTTGCCCGGTTGATATCTAAAATGCTCAACTGTACGAAACCCGAAAAAAACGGGCCTTGCAACAAGTGTACTTCCTGTGTCGAGATCACGGGGGGCAACAGCATTGATGTGCTTGAAATAGACGGTGCCTCAAACAGAGGTATAGACGAGATCCGCACATTGAGAGAAAATGTCAAGTTCGCTCCGGCATCCGGAACATTCAAGATCTACATAATTGACGAAGTTCATATGCTTACGACGGAAGCATTTAACGCTCTTCTAAAGACGCTGGAAGAGCCGCCATCGCATGTCAAGTTCATATTTGCCACAACGGAAGCTCATAAGGTTCTGCCCACAATAATGTCACGGTGCCAAAAATTTGATTTTAAACGTATTCCCCCCGGGATGATATTTAACCGGTTAATGGATATCGCGAAAAATGAGAAGATAAGTATTGATGAAAAAGCGGCTCTTCTTATGGCGAGGTCAGCTGACGGCAGCCTTCGCGACGCGCTCGTGGTACTGGATCAGATGGTATCTTTTTCAAGCGGTAAGATATCCTATGATGATGTCATGGAGCTTCTGGGCATGGTGCACAAGGAGAAGATCTTCGACCTTGCCGACGCGGTGATAATGAATGAGACGGGGCGGGTTGTGTCCTGTTTGGACGAATTGATCAACAGCGGCAAGGATCCCGTGTTTATAGCGGATAGCCTGCTTGGGTTTTACAGGGATCTTATGGTGCTTAAAACTGCCGGCGCGCCAACTTCCGATATGGCTTTTACCGGAGATGAACTTGAGGAATTGAAAAAATTCTCCGAAAAAATGTCTATAGAAGAGATCATTTATGTATTGCAGAATCTCGCGAGATGCCTGGATCTCATGAAAGGCACCATGTTCACGCGCGCGCCGCTGGAAGTGACGTTGATCAAGCTTGCCGGCAGGCGCAATGTAATGGCGTTGCCGGAGATCATCCGGAGGCTGGAGGCCCTGGAAAAGGGTGAAGCGCCGAGGCGGTTCTCTAAAAACATACCCTCTGTCATGGAAAAAAAGAATGATCCCGCAGGAAATAATATAGATACATCAAATGACGAACAACGTGATATGCCGGTCGCATTCAAAGACCTCGATGCCGCCGTCCCCGGCGAGAGCGTTATCAGGAACGGCGACGCACCGGATGAAAAAGCAGCCTGGCAGGCGATAATGGGATACATCAGGAACAAGAAGATGTCGGTATTCACTTTTCTTGATCATGCCAGTCCCGTAGAGGTTAATTCCAAAAAGGTTATTATCGGTTTTGGAAAAGACCATGTCTTCAACAAAGAAGTGCTTGAAACCGGTGATAACAAGGAACTTATTGCCGAAGCCGCCGCAAGTGTTCTTGGAAAATCACCTCGATTAGAATTCAGGGTGCTCGAATTTATGGGAGAATCCCGCGAAGATGCCGGGATCGCACAGAAAAGAAAAGACGAAGCAAGAAAAGCCTCGAATCCGATCATAGAGAAAGCCATGGATGTTTTCGGGGGGCGGATAGTCCAGGATCAGACGGAGGGGATTTAATGAATGCCGCGTTTCCTTCTGTAATGCGCAGGCTTATTGAAGAATTTTCCCGAATGCCCGGGATCGGCTCGAAATCAGCGCAGCGGCTCACTTTTCATATATTGCGGTCTTCACACGGAAACGTTGAGAGGCTTTTGAGATCCATTCGTGATGTTAAAGACAATGTCCGGTCCTGCCGTGTATGTAACAATCTCAGCGAAAAAGAGCTTTGCCCGGTATGTTCCGACACTACCCGGGATAGATCGAAAATATGCGTGGTCGAAGGGCCGAACGGCGTTATTTCCATGGAGAAAAGCGGTGTATACCGCGGTTTATATCATGTCCTCCTTGGCGAGTTGTCACCTATTGACGGCATCGGACCCGACGAATTAAAGATCAAAGAGTTGCTCGCCAGAGTTCGGGCGGAAAAAGTGAAGGAAGTTATTGTGGCCACCAATTTTACTACCGAGGGGGAAACCACGGCGCTGTATTTGCATGAGGCATTAAAACCGTTTAAGTTAAAGGTTACACGTCTCGCGCACGGTGTTCCGGCAGGCGCCAGTTTGGAATACGCGGATGTGGCCACATTGCAGAGGGCGTTTGAAGAGCGCCGCTGATGTTAAACGGCATCACATACGCGCGGATTACGCGCCGGGAATGCCGCTTGACTCATAGCCTATTATCATTATACTGTAGATAGTGCGAGATAAAAGTGTGGTTACATTATACAAGGAGGTAACCGATGGGGATCATGGATGTCGTGAAAAAAGGGTTTGTGGAAACATCGAAACTCATGAAAGTGGTACTGATCTTTTTTGTATTTAACGTTGTAATGGGGTTAATAAGTTTGCCATTGACCGACCCGGTAAACGCGGGCAACCCCGGGGTAGTGGCGATATCGGCCATATTAGCCCTGATCTTTTTTCTGGCCTTTGTGTTCCTTCAAGGCGGCGCGCTTGGTATTGTAAAAGATCGGCTGAAAACGGGCGCCGAAGACCTTACGCAGTTTGCTGTGTATGGAAAGAAATTCTATCTGCGCATATTGAGCCTTCTTCTCATGTATATCCTTATTGCCGTGGCTGTTGTGCTGCTGCTGGCGCTATTAAGCGCCGGGTTGCTTTTGTTAGGGGACAATATCTTTTTACGGAGCATCATCGCGGTGATAATTACGGTGGTGGCCATTGCCATGATCACGTTGCTGATCTATCCGGTATACGCTATTATTGTTGACGATATCGGTCCGGTAATGGCGCTGAAAAACGGTATTAACGTGTCTAAAGAAAATTTTGTAAAAACATTAGGGACTTTTGTCGTATTGTTGATCGCCAGTTTGCTGATCTCCCTGATTGTGGGATTTTTGACAGGCATTGCGACGATACCTTTCGGTGACTTGGTAAGCAGGGCGATACTGGCTATTGTTAACGCGGCAGTCCAGTCGTACATACCCATAGTGATGATGATCGCGTTTATGAGCCTTTATATGTCACTTAAAGCCGGCACTGCCGGGTCGCAGGCTCCGGCAGGACCGGAAGAAGCGCCCAGAGCAGAAGGATAAAAACGGGTATACGGCAAGGGTGACTTGCCGTCATAGAAAAGCACGGGGTAGGTGTTGGCCTACTCCGTGCTTTTTTATGTGCGCCTTGCTCATAAAATTAGGGTTTAAAAAAGTTAGCAATATATATTTGGAAATTCTCAATATTAGGGTAGACTACAATTAGCATGGTTTAGCGACAAAGAACCAGTTTTGTCCGATAAGCAGTTTCGGCTTATCGGCGTGGCGTATGGAGGGATGGGGTTTTTTGATTAGTAATTAAAATGTTTTAAAAAGAACAACAGGGTGATGAAATGTTAAGCGCATGGTCGAGACAGCACACATTGATGAGAAGAATAATAAGCATTGCGGCGTTATTTCTTTTCATTAACTGTTTTATCTTTCCAGATGCCGAAGCCGCGGTGGATACAAGCGCCTCTCCCTACGAATTGTCCGAAGTATCATCGGCGTACGCCAGGAGTGACCCGGAAACTTTTACCGTTCCCGCGCATTTAGGCGAAGTCAAGTATTTCCATAGAGGCGATACCGATAAGATTGTCATGCACATACAGGACGCTCATTGCAATCGTTTTGCCCAGCACAAGATCTCGGATATTATCGATTACCTGAACAGGGAATACGGGGTTTCCATGGTTAACCTCGAAGGCGGCTCCGGTGATTACGACCTTTCCGTGTTTACTTCCATAACGGGGGAGGCTATTCGGATGGAGGTGGCGGACTATTTTGTTAAAACAGGCGATGTGAATGGTGCGGAATTCTACGCGATCAACAATCCCGGCAAAGTCAAGCTGTGGGGTATCGAGGACAAGGACCTGTATCTGGCCAACCTTAAGATATATCAGGATTCCCTGGGATATAAACAAGATGTGGATAAACACCTGAATGAGCTGACCTATATCCTGAACAACCTTAAACGGCATATTTATACGCCGGCACTGCTAAAAACAGACATGGCGTATAACGCCTACAAGGCAGAGAAGATGGAGTTCCGTGAGTATCTGGAGTTCCTGATCGAAAAAGCCGGGAAAAATGCCATCGAGGTAAGGCGTTATAAAAACCTGTATCTCCTTGGAAAGGCGATGGAGTTGGAGGACACGATAGACTTCAGGAAGGCCAATACCGAGAGAAGCACGCTTGTCGATGAACTTAAAAAGAGCCTGTCGCGGAACGAGACAAGAGAACTTGTCACAAGGAGCGTTGATTTCAAGGCGAAGAAGATATCACAGAAGGCGTTCTATAATTACCTTCTGGGCAAGGTGAAGGAAACGACGATGGATGTCGGCCGTTTCCCGGCGTTTTCAAACTACGTCATCTATGTCGGCATATATGAGGCGGTCGACCGGGTCAAGGTAATGGTGGAACTGGACGAGCTTGAAGCCGAAATAAAGGAACCATTGTACGGGAACGATACCCAGCGTCGTCTGAACACGCTTTCACGCAACCTGGCACTCACAAAGAACCTTTTCGCGATAACGCTTACCAGGACCGATTATCAGTATTACAGAGAGAACGAAGACTTATTCGTAGTACGCGATTATTTGAAGTTTATAGCCGAAGAGGCTCCCCGTTACAAGATCGGCGCCAGACCGGGCGCCGATATCACGAAGCTGGATTCCTACCGTGAGAACATCGTGAAGTTCTACGAATACTCGTTTAAGAGGGACGAGGTATTTCTCAAGAACATGCGTTTCAGCGCGGTTCCGGGAGGCTCGAGGAGCGCTGTGCTCATGACCGGCGGGTTTCACACCGACAACCTTTGCGGCCTTTTTGAGAAAGAAGGCATCTCATATGTATCAATAATACCGAAATTCACCAGCGAAAAGGGTTACGAGTGCCCCTACTTTGACCTGCTCGCGGGCGAGACGGCCGATATACAGCAGATGCTCCGCTCGGCCCTCGCCAGAGGCGCGACGCTGCAGATAGCGAGCAAGTTGTCGGCGCTTGGGAAAGATGTCTGGGACAGGGAAGAGGTGGACGCGTTCCATGACGCGGTTATTATGTTGCGTATGATCGGGGAACAAAAGGGCTCTGACGCTATCAGAAAAGGAGTGAAGGACATAGTTTTACCGAAAAATAGTGAGAATTTAATTGTCAGCTTGCAGGATGACAGTGAAATACACATAAACTTGTCTGAGTTTAAGGCAACTGTTCGTTCTGTCACTCTTCAAGAGGCGGCAGCCGATAAGGGCTATGCTTCCGAAGAACTCATCGGCCAGTCAGCCAGCATCGAGACTCGTAATTCCGCAGTAACGGAGGCTGATGCGGAAGCCCGGGTTCTCGATCCTGCTTATGCCGGCCTTATCGGCAAGTGGGTGGTAAACGGTGAGGTGGTATCGGACGAACACATAACGGCCGAAGAGATAGAGGCGGATGCCGCGCTTCAACTCACCCATACCGATTCCGAATCCGGAGTGGTAACGAGAATGGTTGTTGGCATTGTCGAAACGGTTGATAATGAAGTGAAGAGAAAGATTCAAGAGGAGTTAGAGTGTCTACTGGAGATGACAAATGTGTTAACTACTAAAGGAGAAAATAGTGAGTATTCAATAATTGAAGGTCTCATCGATGAAATTATAAATGTGAAGGTGGGGATGGAGGTAAAAATCATAGAAGAGCATGAAATAATTAAGGGTGTTTTTGGTGTGAATAATGTTGTTTATTTAAACAGGGAGCTCATAAACAGCCCATTGAGCCTATTACATGAGATGATACATGGTTCCGCGAAGCTAAAGAAATTATTTGAAGGAGTTGACGCCCATACCATCGGACGGGGTGTTGGCGAGGATGTCAGGATCGCGTATGAGATGCTGGATGGATCTTCGAAAGGTGCGGAAGACGTGGGGCCTTTTATTGATGTGCTTAACAAGAAGATGGAGGATCTGGGACTGAGACAGATGACCGGGAGCGAAAAGGAACTGATACGTTATAATTTTAATCACTGGGAGGAACGGCGGAATGCTGTCCCGCTCTATGTAAATATAGATGTTAGCGAGAAATCGCTTCTTTTTGGTTTGCAAGACCATCTTGACCCGACCGGTAACGCGGCGTTGACCGATAAGATAGGGGAAATGAGCGATGGCCTGAAGCCCGGCGGTGTGAATATTATCGTTGACGAAAGCTACGATGATCTGACCGCGAGCGTTCGTCGAAAATGGGCGCAAAAAACCGGG
>JAHJBY010000005.1 GCA_018813285.1 Candidatus Omnitrophota bacterium | reverse complement strand
TCAGTTTTTTAGGCCTTGAGGGACTTTCCGGAATAATGGCTTTATCGACTACACTGATGTTCGTAGTTTCAAGTTGTCCTGTTACTTCTGTTTCTCCTATGCGCTTTAAAAGAGACCCGTAAATATCTTTGTTCGTCGCGACCGCTCTTTTAAGCATATTGTAGTCTATGGATTTCTCGCCGGTTTCTATTCCTTTCTCCCGTTCGGACCTGATCTTCTCATCAACAGACGCTATTTCTGACCTGATGCCTATTATCTCCGGATGTTTGTCCTTATAATATTCCTTTTTTTCGGAAAGCTCTATCTCAAGATCAGCTTTTCTTTCCAAAAGCCGGTCCATCATCCCGATATCATCGCCTGTATCCATCAAAAGATCGTGCTTCTTTCTGTATTTTTGGAGTTTATGCTCGGACTCTTCCAATTTGTCTTTTTCGTTCTTTATTTTTTCCTGCAACCATTCTGACGCGTTTCTTGAAGCATCAAACTTGACGTCTAATATGTACGCTATGTAGTTTTCAGACCACATGTTGGTTATCTTTGCCGCTAAACCCGGATCGACATCTTCTACCGTGACATTAACCAGTTGTGTGTTTGGAAGAGGGCTTATAGTAACTCTTTTCAGTAAAGCATTGGCCCGTTGCTGATCGGTTAGATCGGTTTTTGTTTTTTTCCTTCCGTCCCATTCGCTCCAGGGAATATACCCGCCGAGCGCTTCATTGACCCTTTCGGCTATGACCCTGCTTTTGAGGATCTTATACTGCGTCTGGTAATATTCTCTCCCGGCATAAGCTTCAGACTGGACTTCTTGCATGTTAACAACGTTAGGGGCTGTGTTCTGGATAAGCACCTTGGCTGACGCTTCGTACACAGGCGCCATCATGAACGAGCGGATGAGAGACAGTGTGCAAAGTATAACGGTAACGGAAACAACGAGCCAGCGTTTTTCATAAAGGATACGCAAATATTCCCGAATATCAATTTCGGATTCGGCAAATGGGTTTTGAATGTGTTCATTCATAGTGTTTCCTTATAAAAGATTACAGAGATTGAATTAGATTGCAAAGATTATTCTTTCTCACTTGGTTGTCATGTTTAGACGACGTACTTGACAACTACTGCCGCCAAAATTAACAAGTAATGCCGCGCATAACATTGTTGCCTTTAAGTATGAGATCACTTGCGCTTCAAATACTTTTGGCATCTTTCCAATTACTGACTTGATTTCCAGTATAACAAGACTTTCTATAACAAAATCAACTTTAAATCTTCCTATGCCTTCACCATCAAAAACAACACCGTATCCTTTCTCAGACTCAAAGTTAACACCTTCTCTTTCAAGGACTTTCTCTAGTGCTCTGCGATATATTTTCTCAGGAAAACCCGGTCCTAACTCGTTGTAGACCGCGTAACAACATCCAATGATCTTCCTTGTTATCTCATCTTCATTCATAAAAACAGACTATCTCTGAAATCTTCCCAAATCTCCGTAATCTTCTATTAGAAAAAGCTTTCACCTACGGTAACAATATCCCCGGCTTCGAGTTGAACATCTTCCTCTTGTTTGCCGCGGTTTATGACATCGTGAGCCTTGACTTTGATCACTTTTTTAGAACCGTCGTAATTGGTCCGTATTATCCTGACATCGTTCGTGTAAGCTATTTTCGTAAACCCTCCGGCCTGGGATATAAGCTCGACAACCGAAAGGTTACCTTTGATAGGATAGGCTCCAGGCTCTTTGATCTGTCCAAGAATAGACACGGTACTGTATTCTTCAATAAAGATAGAAACCTGCGGGTTAACAATGTAATCCCGCTTAAGGAGGATAGTGAGCTTGTTTTCAAGCTGGGCAACGGTAAGACCATCAACCTTGACTTCCCCGAGCAAAGGAAAAGTAATAACACCCTTCGATGACACCCTGACCTTATGATTCATATTTTCGCCGCGGCCGCAATAAACGTCGATCACAAGAACATTTTCAGAACCTATACGATAATCGCTTGAAACGGCGGTGTTTTCTTCGGAAAACCCGTCCGCAATATTAAAGACCGCGACCGCTCCAAACAGCATTAAAGTGAATACGATTTTAGATAATGTACGCTTTGTTTTCATGGCATGAGTATTTTACATGAAATGATTGGGGTGTCAATAAAATTGTGTGGGAACTTGAGGAAAGGCGAGAGGCAAGAGGCTAGAAGTGAATAGCGACGGGTGATGGGTAATGGGTGAAGAGTTAGTCCACGATCCATGGTCAACAGTCTGAGACGCAAAGTGCGTGGCGCGGAGCGCATGGCACATAGTAAAAACGGGTGGGATTAAGCAATGAATTCTAAGTAGTTGTCTTTGTTGATGATATAGTACAGTGAATTTTTATATGTGTTAAGCCATTCCACAGGTTTTTTAACTTTTTTACCGGACCATTTTATTTCATAACCATAAAGCCGGCCTTCTCTCTCTTCTATAAGATCTATTTCCTTTTTGTCATAAGTTCGCCAAAAATAGTTGTTTGCTAAAATACCGGTATATTCCTGTTTTTTTATCCGTTCGGATATTATATAGTTTTCCCACAACATACCCGGATCGTCACGCATGGATATCGGATTAAAATTATTGATCAAGGTGTTTCTTATGCCAGTGTCATAAAAATAATATCTCGAGTTTTTCGAGATCTCTTTTCGTAAGTTGCGGCTGAACCCGTTCAGTTTGAATATGACAAAAGATTTTTCTAGAAGATCCAGGTATCTATCGACTGTATTTTTGCTCATACCCAGTTGAGCGGAAAGCTCGTTATACGAGACTTCTTTTCCTATCTGAAAAGCCAGTAACTGTAACAACCTTACAAGCTTATCAGAATGACGTATCCCATCAAGCTCAAGTACGTCCCTATAAAGGTACGATGCCGTTATTTCTTTAAGATACAATACGCGCTTGGAGTCGTCTTCCATAAGTACCACTTCCGGATAAGATCCGTATATCAGCCGGGATTCAAGCAACACATCAGTTTGGGCTTGTGTTTCCATTCCGCTAAGTTCAAGCTGCGATAAGGGAAACATTTTCAATGTATATTTCCTGCCGGTAAGCGGTTCTCCCAATTGCCGCGCCAGGTCGAAAGATGACGAACCTGTCGCGATAACCTTTACTCCGGGAATATTATCTACCATCAGTTTGATATTCAGTCCTATATTTTCAACTTTCTGTGCCTCGTCTATTATAAGTAGTTTTTTGTCTCCCACAAATCCTTTAAGTTTCTCGATAGACCGGCTTGCTAAATAATTCTGAACGCCTATATCTTCGCCATTCGCAAAAATATATTCTTCTTTTACGCTTTCAAGCATTTTTACTAATAAAGTCGTTTTTCCGCAACGGCGGGGACCGTAGACAATAATCGCTTTGCCGGGTTGAATTACCTTATTAATGTTCCCTAATTGCTTTTGTAGTATGTACATGATCCTATTTTTTCCTTAATATGGTCACCCTGTTAACTATATTATGCCATATTTGGTCAATTATGTCAAATGATGTGTGTATCTTTGTTTGGGTAACCTTTTTCGATACTTGAGAGAAAGCTCAAATGCCCTACCGCTCAGGACGCCGGGTTCAATTCCTTAACAAGACTCTTTGACGCTATGGCGTATATCTTATCGGCCATCTGATAGCTTTTATCACCGGC
>JAHJBY010000025.1 GCA_018813285.1 Candidatus Omnitrophota bacterium | reverse complement strand
TCAAAATCTTCGATAATTTGTTTCCGGCCGATAAGGCTTACTTTTGCCGCCTGGCCGGCTTCAAAGTCCGCGAGTGAACTTCCGGGCGGTTGTCCGTCCGTCGGGGCGCCTGTTATCGGCGTGATCAAGTCCCCCGCCCATACCAGTTGATTCCACAAAAAGGCCGCCGCGGTAATAACCGCGATCCCTTTTATCAGGTTCCTGGTCAACAGTGCCGGGCGCATCCATGACTCCTTTGAGGTTACAAGCCGCTGTTCCTCTTAGGAATCATTGTATCACAATTTTCATTTTTGTCAATGTTTTTTTGTGAATCATGAAGAACAGCCCCCGCGAAAATACGTAATAGTTCAGCCAGTAAAAAAGCCTCTAACCCACGGGGCCGATCCCCGGCGCGTTATCGTGAGGAGGTCATACTCAGTTAAATCTTTCCCTCCGCAATGTGGGCATTTATCCAGTTTTACTTCCTCGATTTTATGAATATGTTTCGGTTTTTTTCTAAACCATCCCGGATGCCCGAACAACCCGCCTTTCTTTTTTGGAGCAGGTTTTTCATTTTCACCGTTGCTGTTATCTGGTTTTTTCTTTCTTTTGAATATCTTCGTTTTAAGATCAACTAGCGTGCCGAACTAAGCAGAGGATTTGCGGGGTTAGGTGGGATATGGGGCAGGGGATAATATTATTTTTTAATCAACGCCTTTATTACAAGCGGAATATCTTTTGCTTCCTTGACCATAAGAACAGAAATATATCCACTGGGTACAGGTGTGGGATTAAGATCAGGTACAAGTGTGGGTTCAATTTGATAACCGGTACTATATGGTTTCAATACCCCCCTTAAAAATAGTGTCTGTTCCTATTTAATTATTTAATTCCGTAAACCGCGATGTAGATCAGTACTATCCCCCCGATGAGATAAAAAAGAGCCACCAGTTTTTTCCACTGAAACAGCTTTTCCGAGCCAGACACAGATTTTGATCCGACCTGGTCTATTTTTTTTACCGTTTCAGGCCTGAAAAAATAGAGAAAACTTAACACCAGAGCTATTACGCCGATTATGCCGTACCACATGTTGATCATCTCCTTTTTGAGGTTTTATTTTCCTTCCCCCCAGCCCATTCTTATTGTGTATTCTCTTCCGTCTTCTGACACCAAAACACTTTTTTCTTCGATCTTAACTACTTTTTTGCCGCCTATCGTCTCCCCCTCGCCGACGAAGACGCCATTGATAATGGCTAATGGCCTATTCCCGTCTTTCACAATGCCGGATAGTTTTAATTCCGAGCGAGATAAACCTTCGGATATAGATCTCTCATCCGGCCGAAGAAACGGATCGCCTCGCCCGACTCCGCGTAATAATTCTTTCATTTTGGCGGGATCTTTTTCTCTTGTCTTTCTTGGCTTAAATTTTTTCGTCTTTCCGGTAGCGATTTTTACTGCTGCAACAGGAGTTTTAACACGTTCGGGTTTATGAGCGCCTTTACGGCCGGATAGCAGAATGGCCGCCAAGACCAGTGAAGCCAATACAAGAAGCGCTAATTTGATTTTTGTGGGTTTGTCCAGATCGTTAAACTTTGAGAGATCGGGGAGATTCACCATCATAAACCCTCAGCTTTGTTAATAAACAAAGATAATCTAAATGACGCGTTCAAGTCCAGTGTCTCGTCGTTCACCTTTTTTATTTCAAGCTCGCTGATGCTTAATAATTTCCCGTTTTCCATGAGTTTTTCCAGAAAATTTATTATGGCTGTATACCTTCCGATGATGGTCACCATAACGACTTTTTGTTCGATATCCGGGTCGGGAAATACCTTTGTTTCCTGGGGATCGATAGTGTTTAATTCATTTCCTGTTTCATCGGCCAGACGGGTCAGGTCCTTTAAAAACGAATGAAGCGTACTTTCATTGAAAAATCTTTCTTCGCAAGAGGCTAATTTGTTCCGCCATTCCCTATTTTCGTTTCTCAGGTCTTCCAGCCCTTCCTTCATACTTTTTCGGGCATGAAGAAGTTTATTCCCTGACATATACCGGGCTCGAATGGCTTTCAACTGCTGCCAGTGAGGGGCCACAAACAGGTTAAATAACAAGATCGTTACTATAAACAGGAACGCGGATACTGAAAACACTGTTTTTCCTATCTTCATCTCTCCTTCTCCCTCCCGGCGGCCAGGGGACAGGTTATGCCGAACGCGACTATCGCGCTATCCTCTTCCCGCTTACGCGTATGCAATAATTCCGGTTCCTCGAAATAATCGGAAGATTTTAACAAATTTAAATATTCATGCACACTCTCCTGGGAAAACGATTCCCCTTGAAGCGTTAGCGTGAATTCTTCTGCCGTGAATATCCGCGCGAGCCACACTTCCGGTGGAATACGATCCTTGATCTCCCTTAAAATACTGGGCCATGGAATAAACTCTATTTCGGCAATAAACACCTCCATCTTATTCACCATATTGATCACGCGCAGTTTTTCCTTTCTTATTTTTTGCGCCTCGGTTATTGCACCTGACGATTCGGCGATCTTCTGTTTAACCTCATCAAGTTTCTTTGTGTGCCTTTCGCATATAACGGAAAAAATGAAACTTGCTATAAAGATGCCCAGCAGGATCACTGAAAACAAAGTGAAAATAATTAAAGACAATTTTTCAAGCCGCATTCTCTTAAATTTCCCGGGAGGAAGCAGGTTGATATCAAAAACCTTATTCTCCCCAAAAGCCCTCATTGCCGAACCTATACTCGCGGCCCGGGAAAGATTAAATTCAGCAGATGTCAGCCCGGGGCATTCCCCCTGTTCTATAACCCCAAGTTCATCGGGCAGGACAGCATGAAGCTCCCCGGCTTTTATCGTATCCCCCGAAATGACTATCTTTTCCACGGCGGAATCCGGGGATTGTTCTATCCAGTAGGAAATCGTATCTGTGACTTCTCTTATCAATTCCGCTATCCCGATTGTGCCAATGTTCCGGGAATACGATAACCTGCCGTCCGCGACAACACATATATCCGTTTTTTCGTCCCCGATCAGGATCAAGATCGTTGTTTTTTTTGAGATTAGGTCTATATTTCCCCGGCTTAAGGCGCGCAGAGCCGCTAATGGGAAAATGTCTATGCCGATCAGATCCAAGCCCGCTTTTTCCATAACCTTCAGCAGAGTTACGGTTATATCCTTTCTTATAGCTACGAGTAAGAGTTTCTCTTTGTTCAAAGGATAATGATCGATCACGGATTCTTCTCCGGAAAGCATATATTTGTCTATTTCTCCTTTGAGCGCTTCTTTCATCTGCTTTTTGGGCATTTTGGGTAACGTAACTGTACGCACGATCTCATCGGCTCCGGAAATACAAGCAAATACCCTTTTTGCCTTGATATTATTATCCCGGAAAACATTCTTCAATATCCGGGCAAGGCCTTCCACATCAACAATAAGTCCATTTTGGACCACCCCTTCCTCAAGTTTAATAGATACTATTTTACCCGTTTCCGCTGTTCCTTTCGTGGAATTAAACCTGGTTATAAAAATCATTCGAGGTCCTATCGATACCCCCACTATACCTTTTTCAGGATCAAACATCTAAACACCCTCCTCAAGCTCGTGCCAAGTATCCACTTGTACAGAAGAACCGGAACCCTTGATCACCGCTTGAACGCTTCGGTTAAAAGATCCCGCCGATCCGGTGCAGGTAACGGTTTTAGGGAGCGTCGCTCCAACCGGGATCCCCACCTTGCAACTACCCGTTTCTAAAGTAACCGTATCGTAATCATCGGGGTCATCCGGATAAACATCCCCGTCGCTATTATCGTCGGTATCGTACGCGTTATCGTCTTTCAATTTATACACGGCATATTCCACTCCCGCGTCCGCTAAAAAACCGGCCTGCATGTCCTTTATGTGGTTCGTGGATATCTGCTGGTCTATGGTTATAGTATCTACAAGCGCGACAACCAGTAAGGACACAAACAATAAACTGAAAAGCGCCAGGATCAAGGCTATGCCGCTTTGATCATTTCTCATACAGTGTTCTCATCTCCCGGCGTGTATGTGAGATGAACGTCACTTGCCTCCCAATTGGTTTCTTCGCTGGGATCCGACTCCGGATCGATCCTTTCTATGGTGTTACCCTTGGTTGACCAGCTCCCGGCATAGGTCACGGTATCAACCGTTCTGCCGTCGGCGTCCTTTATCGTCAGGGTATCTCCGGCGTCGTCTAATTCGTCGCCTATCGCCTGATCGTTCAGTTCCAACCTGGCCGCTCCCGGATCAACGGTATAGTGGCTATCAACCTCATGGTTTTTCGCGGCAATAAGGCCATATCCGCCGGCCGGCACTATGAACGTTCCGACAGCTTTTTTTATCTTATCACTGTCGTTTAAGTCTTCTATCGTCCAATCCTCCATATCAATTTCAGTGTTGCCGTAATTATAGACTTCTATCCATTCAACTTTTCGCTCGGCCACGGTTTTCTTCTTTCCCTTGGGGAAATCCGGCGGGTTATAATTGATCTCAGTAATAGCGAGCGCAAAAGAACCGGTTGGGTCTTTTCTCATTGTTGCCCGGGACGTAAAAGTGACCGGTTCGGACAGTTTGTATTCAGCATCGGAAACAGCCATGGTAACTTTTACGGAATAAACACATAACGCGTCCGTGGTCTCATTGCCGTCACTATCGTAATAGGTGAACTGGAGACTATCAAAAGAGCCCGCCATGGCGTCGCCGTTTCTTGTCAGCACTCCCGTGACCAGTTCATATTCAATATCGTCGTCATCCCAGTCCTTGAATTCCACCTTGTCGGATTCCGCTGTCGTAAACGCGGTTGCCGTCTTAAGCTCTCTTATCATCTTATCCAAACCTACCCGGCTGATCTGAACGGCCTCAAGTTTCTGGTCCTGCGCTTCCCACGTTCCCACAAGGTTCTTGAAAAGCGGCACAACCGTCGTTACTATCAGGGCGAAAAGACCTACAACAAGAACGATCTCCAGCGTAGTGAACCCGCCGCCGGCCTTATGCCCTGTTCGCGATCTTCGTATCCAACTGTATAGATCTTTCATCTTCATCCTGAGTTCCGTCTCCATCTTCGTCAAACCATACCGTCACACTTAATTCCTTTATGCCGCTTGCCTGGTCGTCGATAACGGTGTAACAGTAGTCTGGATCATCGGGAAAGCCCCCCCCCGTTTCTCCGTATCCTCCCGGTTTGTCAAAACCGGGGTTGCCGCCCAATATCTGACTTCGGATCTCATCCGCTTTATACTGCGCTAATAAAACGCCCCTCGTTGATCTCTCCACATCTCGCGCCGACCTGACTCCTTCCGGCAGAAGACGAAGTACCACAATAAGCCCCAGCGCCAGGACGGCTACGGCCGCCACAACTTCTATCAGGGTGAAACCTCTTTCACTGCCCACCTAATATGCCCCCAGTGTAACCCTGCCCGTCTCTTTTTTGACATCGATCTCGTATTTATGATCCCCTATCTCATATTGAAAAGTCCTGTTATGTGTCGCTGATCCCAGGGGCTCAAAAATAACCTCGCTGTCTCCTTTAACCGTAATATCTTCGGGAATAGTTTTTTGGGCGCCCGCGTCTTGCCAGGCGCCGGAGTCTCTTTCTATTTTATACCGATCATACCCCCCATCCTCATAACATCTGATGCGATGCCTGTCTCCGGTAGTAACCGCGAGGCGTCTGGCTAACCGCGCGTCGGCGGCAATCTGATGGGCCGTTGTGTAAACAAGATACTTGCCGTAAAGATCGGCCTTGTTTAACCTTGGCAGTAAAACAGCCGCCAGTATAGCCATAATAACAACGGCCAGCAGGACCTCGATCACGGTAAACCCTTTTGCCTTTTTCATGTTTGACATCTCTTGTGAGACAGATCAGTTCCTGTTCCTACGCGCTATCAGGCGCTTATTCACCGCTGTGATCATGCGCGATAACACGGTTGTCGGCGTCCAGTACATACGCGTCCGCGTATGGACAAACCGGCAAACCGTCCGGGAAATAATCCGAATCGGCCCCTATCACAAGCAAAGTAGGATATGATCCTTCCTGAAAAGCGTATCTTTCCAGCGCGTTATTCAAGGACGCGACATTCGCGTCACAGGCGGCTATTTTCGCCGTCTTGACGGTAGTAGTCAATCTTGGTATCACTATGGCCGCCAGGATACCGATAACAACTACAACAAACAGGATCTCTATCAGCGTAAATCCTCTTTGTCCCCTCAGATTTCTCAGCGCGATAAACATTTTAACCTCCCCTTTTTTTTATTTGGGCGCGACTTTTATCAGACCGAACACCGGCAGATATATCGCCCGCGATAAACATTTTGACTTCCCTTTTTTTATTTGGACGCGACTTTTATCAGATCGAACATCGGCAGATATATCGCAAGAGCTATGAAACACACGACTAACGCCATGAACACAGTAAGCACCGGTTCCAGCCGAACAACCAATTTATCAACCGCGTAATCGATATCTCTATCAAGAAAATCCGCGCTTTTCTCAAGCATTGTATCCAATACTCCGGCTTCTTCTCCCGAAGCCATCATCTGCGTGACCACGGGCGGGAACAGTTTTTCTTCCAGAAGCGGTTCCGATATTGTTTTGCCTTCTTTAACGTGACCGGTGATATCGTCCACAATATCCGTGATCACCCTGTTCCCGGTTATTTCCCTGGATACGTTTAACGCTTCCAAAATAGGGACCCCGCTGGTCAGCAGGGAACCCAGGGTGCGAATAAAACGGGAGACAGCTACTTTACGGTTCAATGTCCCGAATATCGGGAAATCCAGTTTGATCCGATCAATGGATGATCTTCCTTTATCCGTGGAATAAAAATTTTTATATCCGAACACTACCATCGCCAGGCCCCCCAGAACGGCCCACCAGTAACGAACTGTTATTCTGCTGACCGCCATAAGCATCACCGTGGGTATGGGAAGCGCTACTCTCATCTTGAGATAGACTTTGCCGAAAATAGGCACGATAAATATCACCAGAAACGCCACTACCACTACAATCGCGCCCAAAACTATAACGGGATACGCGAACGCTTTTTTTATTTTCCGCTTCAAGTCCTGCTCTTTGGACAGATTTTCCGCGGTTTTTTTTAGGACCTCGTCGAGGATACCCCCTGACTCACCCGCCCTGACCATATTGACATAAAATGTGGAAAAAACGTTTGGATACTTTGCCAGCGCGGCTGAGAACGTTCCCCCGCCTTCAATATCAAGACATATTCCGTAAATTATTTTCTTCAGTTCCGGTTTCTCCGTCTGCCTGGCAAGGGTGTTTAAGCATCTGATTACAGGTATCCCCGCGCTGATCATAGCGGAAAGCTGCTCAGTGAATATCACGATATCATCGATACCGATCCCGCTTTGACCTATCCCTGATATGATTTCCTTTATTTTTTTCATCTTTTAAAGATTCCTCGACTCCCTTACCAAATATTGACTATAACGGTGTTAATCCATATAAACGACCCGTCTCACTTCCTCGATGGTCGAAACTTTATCCAATACCTTCCGGATACTGTTCTCACGCAGAGTTTTCATTCCTTCTTTTATAGCCAGCTCCTTTATCTCTAAAAGGGGCGCCCTGTCCAATATGAGTTTCCTGAGGCCGTCGCTCATCTTCATGATCTCGAATATCGCGGAGCGCCCCCTGAAACCCGTGCCATAGCAATAATCACAGCCCCGCCCTCTTGCTAATTGCTGGCCGGACGGAAGATCCTCCAGGCCTATACTCTCTATCTCCTTTTTGGACGGCGTGTATTCTTCCTTGCACTCAGGACATATCATCCGGCAGAGCCTCTGGGCCAAAGTACCTATCACGGTCGATGATATCAGGAACGGTTCTATCCCCATATCGATCGCGCGTGTCACCGCGCCGGCCGCGTCGTTGGTATGAAGCGTGCTCAATACAAGGTGCCCCGTTAACGCGGCCTGGACAGCTACCTCGGCGGTCTCTCTATCCCGGATCTCCCCTACCATTATCTTGTCAGGGTCCTGCCGCAGGATCGTCCGGAGGCCTGCCGCGAATGTTATTTTTGTTGTAGGATCGACCTGGATCTGGTTGATACGGCTCAACATATATTCTACCGGGTTTTCGATGGTAACGATATTATCTGTTACGGCATTCATCTGGTTCAGAACAGCGTACAGGGTAGTGGTCTTGCCGCTTCCTGTAGGCCCGGTAACCAGTATCATTCCATAAGGTTTAGAAATGAGAGACTTGAATATATCCTCGTCATGTTTTGTGAACCCCAGCTTTTCAAGATCTATCAACATAGAAGCTTTATCAAGCACCCTCAAAACCGCTTTTTCCCCCACGACCGTTTTTAAAGTAGAAACCCTCAAGTCATAATTCTTGACATCTTTTTTGAACGAAATATGGCCGTCCTGAGGCAGCCGCCTCTCGGTAATATCCAGGTTCGAAAGTATTTTTATCCTGGAGATAACAGACAGTTCCACGTGTTTCGGCACGGTCATAACATCGCGCAGTATCCCGTCAACCCTGTAGCGCACTACCATTTCGGGGTCTTGCGGCTCAAAATGTATATCACTTGCTTTGGCGTTGATCGCGCCGTTTATAACATCATTCACCAGCCTCACAACCGGCAGATCTCCAACCCTGCCAAGTTCCTCCTCAAGTGTTACGGCTTTTTCCTTCTTCTTCTCTTTGAGTTTTTGCATGCGCATATCGATCAAAGCCTGCTTACTTGTCTCTTCGACCCTGTAATATTGATCGATAGCCTGCTCTATTTCTTTTTCTGTAGCGGCCATAGGGGATATCCTGCATCCTGTGATAAGCTTTATCTCATCTCTGGCAGGTAAGTTCAGGGGTGAGGCAAAAGCAACATGCAGGCTATCTCCCTCCATCTTAACCGGGATAGCTTTATATTGCCTGGCAATATCCTCCGGGATCATCTTTATTACCTGTGGAGCGATCTTTTGGCCGATTAATTTTACATAGGGAATTTCTAATTGGCGCGCCAATGCTTGAGCAAGCCCGCTAGAAGTGATATAACCTTTATCGACAAGGATCTTCTGGATCGGAGCGCCTGTTAATTTCTGCTCCGCGAGGGCCTCATCCAACCGCGGCTTAGTAACCAATTCCTCTTGAAGTAGAATATCTACCAGCTTTTTAGTTCTTTCCGCCATGTTTTCCCTCTTTTCTTTTATAACGTATAACACGGATTTGCACAGATCTCATATACGGATTCTCACGGATATCCGTTTATATCCGTCTTTTACCCATATATACGGCGCCTTATATCTAACTTATCACTGCTGAAATTAACTAAAATTCCAATTCTATATTTTGTTGCTTTTAAATAGCTATATAGCTGCTTCTCGAAAACTTTTGGCATAATATCTACTGCCTTTAGCTCAATGATAATCTTATCTTCAACTATGAAATCAGGTTCATATGTCCCTACTTGCTTATCTTTGTAGATAATTGTAATTCTTTTTTTCTCACTGTATTTTAGCTTTTTCTTGTCGAATTCTTCTCGTAAAGAATTATGATAAACCGTTTCTTTAAAACCTGGGCCTAGAACATTATAAACTTCAAAGATTGCCCCTCTTATCGTATACGTTAGCCCTTCGTGTTCTAACTTTCCCATATCCGTTTATATCCGTCTTTTATCCGTGTGTATCCGTGTCTTTTATTTCAAGGCCTTATGGATCTTTTCTAATAATGTTGCATGACTAAAAGGTTTAACTATATAATCATCAGCTCCTGAATCCGCGGCCTTAGATACATCATCAATCATGCTTTCAGCTGTAAGCATGATTACAGGAATAGACTTCACCTTATCCAGCGCCTTTAATTCAACAAGCGTCTGGTATCCGTCCATCCTGGGCAT
>JAHJBY010000024.1 GCA_018813285.1 Candidatus Omnitrophota bacterium | reverse complement strand
GGCTGATACCACCAGGATCGCGCCGTCCATCTGCGCGGCGCCCGTGATCATGTTCTTTATGTAATCCGCGTGACCGGGACAATCTATATGCGCGTAATGCCTCTTCTCCGTCTGGTACTCAACATGCGCTACCGCGATGGTAATACCTCTTTCCTTCTCTTCAGGGGCTTTATCGATCGTGTCAAAATCACGTTTCTCGGCCAGACCTTTGTTGGCGAGATACATGGTTATAGCCGCCGTCAAAGTGGTTTTACCATGATCAACGTGACCTATCGTCCCAATGTTTAAATGCGGCTTTGTCCTTTCAAATTTCTGTTTGGCCATAATACCCTCCTTGAAATTGAGCGTTATTCAAATGTCAGTATCGGATCTTTCTCAAGTCTTTTATAATCGTAAGTCATTACCACGCTTATCATACCGCAACACCTAGCATGATCTTATCCATCACACCTTTAGGCACTTCCTGATAATACGAAGGCTCCATTGTATACGTAGCACGCCCCTGTGTCAAGCTTCTTAAGGCAGTAGCATATCCGAACATTTGAGCCAAAGGTGCCGCGCCTGTTACTATCTTTGTTGTCGCCTTCTGCTCAATATTTTCTATCTTAATTCTGCGCACATTCATATCACCCACGACATCTCCAAGGTACTCATCAGGAGTTGTAACTTCAAGCTTCATAATTGGTTCAAGGAGTACAGGTTTTGCCTTGCGAATGCCTTCTTTTAACCCTATTGACGCTGCATTGTTAAAAGCAAGTTCCGACGAGTCAACATCATGATAAGAACCGTCATATAGCGTAACCTTTACATCGGTAACGGGATAACCGGCAAGCTGCCCGCTTTTGGAGGCGTTTCTAATACCTTTTTCAATCGCGTTGAAATATTCCCTTGGAATATTGCCGCCTTTTATCTTCTCGTCAAAGATCACACCAGCGCCTTTTTCGGCGGGTTCCAGCTTCAACTCAACATGTCCGTATTGCCCATGCCCACCGGTTTGTTGCACAAATTTACCGGTTGCAGTAACAGCCTGCGTTATTGTCTCCCGGTATGCTACCTGCGGACTACCCACGTTCGCAACAACTTTAAACTCTCTTTTCAACCTGTCAATTAGTATTTCCAGATGAAGTTCACCCATACCACTTATTATCGTCTGACCGGTCTCCTCGTTGTACCTGACTGTAAATGTCGGATCTTCACTCTCAAGTTTATGAAGAGCTACTCCAAGTTTATCCTGATCCACCATTGTTTCAGGTTCTATCGCCATAGATATAACAGGTTCAGGGTAGTCGATCTTCTCCAACAGCACCGGATGAGCGACATCACACAAAGTATGCGCGGTTGAAGTACTTTTCAACCCGATCAGCCCTACTATCTGCCCCGGTCCTGCGGATTTTATCATCTCTCGCTGATCAGCATGTATCTGCAGTATTTGCCCGATACGTTCTTTCTTATCTACGGTGGCGTTGTAAACATACGTTCCGCTTTTAAGTTCACCTGAATATATCCTCGCATATGTCACAACCCCGACGAACGGATCTGTCATGATCTTGTACGCGTAAGCACATAGAGGTTTTTTTCGTTCCGCCGTTATTTTAATATCTTTTCCGGTTTCAGGATCCACCCCTCGCGGTAATGCGACGTCAAGAGGTGACGGAAAATATTCACAAACCGCGTCAAGTAAAAATTTCACACCTTTATTTTTTAAAGCAGTTCCGCACAGGACCGGAATAAAAAGATCCCGATTGGTGGCTCTTCTAATATGTTTTTTTAAATCTTCCGGATATATCCCTTGGTCCATTAAATACAGATCTTGGACTTCACTATCCACATCGGCAAGTTTTTCGATGAGATTATGGCGCCAATGACTGGCCATGTCTTTCATATCTTCAGGGATCTCTTGTTCTACCAGTTGACCGAGATCTCCTTCCTCACCGAACATGAACGCCCGACAAGTAACCAGATCTATGATCCCCTTAAAATCATCTTCTTTGCCGATCGGAATCTGTATCGGAGTGGCATTCGCTCCAAGTTTTTTGTGTATATCAATGATAACTTTGAAAAAATCTGCTCCGGTCCGATCCAATTTGTTTATAAACGCCATCTTCGGCACATCATACCGGTCCGCTTGTCTCCACACGGTTTCCGTTTGAGGCTGTACCCCGCCTACCGCACAAAAAACTACCAGTGCGCCGTCTAAAACTTTCAAAGAACGCTCGACTTCTATGGTAAAATCCACGTGACCCGGAGTGTCAATTATATTTATCTTTTTATCCTTCCAGTCGCAGGTCGTGACAGCACTGGTTATCGTGATCCCCCGTTCCTGCTCCTGTTCCATCCAGTCCATAACCGCAGTGCCATCATGGACCTCTCCCATGCGATGTATCTTTCCCGCATGAAAAAGCACCCTTTCGGTAACCGTGGTCTTACCCGCATCTATGTGCGCGATTATGCCTATGTTCCTTATGTCCTTTATCTCATCCATTTTTCAACAACTCTCTCATTACCACTTGTAATGCGCAAAAGCCTTATTCGCTTCAGCCATCCTGTGGGTATCCTCTTTTTTCTTTATCGCCGGGCCCTCTTTTTTATATGCGTTGAGCAATTCAACGGCAAGTTTCACCTTCATCGGCTTGCCTTTTTGGTTTCTCGCGAAATCCCTGATCCATCTCATTGCCATAAACTGGCCACGCTCCTGTTTCACTTCCACCGGAACCTGATAAGTGGCACCCCCTATCCTCCGGGATTTCACCTCCACCAATGGACGCACATTTTCAATGGCCACTTCCAACACTTCAAGCGGCTCCTTATCTTTTACCTGCTCTCTCAAGGTATCCAGAGCGCCGTATACGATATGTTCCGCAACGGATTTTTTCCCGCGTTCCATGACCATATTCATGAATTTTCCCAGAAGCTTGCTCCGATATTTTGGATCAGGCATTGATTCTCTTTTTTCAGCTTTTCGTCTCCTCATAATGCTACCTTACCTTATTGTTTTTTGGGACGTTTTGCGCCGTATTTAGACCTTCCGCGCCTTCTTGATTCCACCCCTGAGGCGTCAAGAATACCCCTAATAATGTGATATCTTACTCCGGGCAAATCCTTTACCCTACCGCCTCTTATCACAACTATTGAATGCTCCTGTAAATTATGCCCTTCTCCGGGTATGTACGCCGTGACTTCAATGTTATTAGTAAGCCTCACCCTTGCGATCTTTCGAAGCGCTGAGTTAGGCTTTTTAGGAGTTCTAGTCCGTACCTGTAAACATACGCCCCTCTTCTGCGGACATCTCTGCAACGCGGGAGACTTGCTCTTTTCTTTGATCTGTTTGCGGCCTTTTCGTATCAACTGATTAATTGTAGGCATATCTTCCTCTTGTTTGTTATTCTTCCTCTTGTATCTCTGTATCTTCTTCGCTTTCCGTCTTATTCATTCCTTCATCCGTATCTTTCAATATCTCACGTTCCAAGCGTATAGCTCTATGCGCGTGAAACCCCGTTCCGGCCGGTATAAGATGACCCATTATGATGTTTTCCTTAAGACCGATAAGATTGTCGACCTTTCCCATAGAAGCAGCTTCCGTCAATATACGCGTTGTTTCCTGAAAACTAGCCGCGGAAATGAAACTTTCCGTAGTCAAGGACGCTTTCGTGATACCTTGCAGAATAGGTTCGGCCATGGCTGGTTTTTTCTTTTTCTTCACCATACTCAAGTTTACTTTTTTAAAAATATTTTTTCCCACTTTATCACCGACAAGATATTCCGTATCACCGGATTCGGTTATGCGCACGTTCTTCAGCATCTGTTTCACAATGATCTCTATGTGTTTATCATTAATTTGGACACCCTGAAGACGATAGACCTGTTGAACCTCATTTACCAGATATTCCTGAAGCGCTTTTTCCCCGGAAACCTTAAGAATGTCCTGCGGAACAACCGGTCCATCCACGAGCTGTTCTCCTGCCTTCACCATATCTCCTCTGTATACGTTAAGATGTTTCCCGTGCGGAATAATATATTCTTTTTTCATACCGGTTTCGCTTTCGATGATAATACGCTTCTGCCCTTTTTTGGATTCACCAAATTCCACAATACCATCGATCTCGCTGATGATAGATGGATCCTTTGGCTTCCTGGCCTCAAACAATTCCGCGACCCTCGGCAAACCGCCGGTAATATCTTTTGTCTTGGTCATAACACGCGGGGTTTTCGCGATCACCTCTCCCGCTTTTACTTCCTGCTTATCCTTAACCACAATGTGGGCACCTATCGGCAATGGATAAATGGCTTCCACTTCTTTTGCCGCGTTAACCAGTAAAAGCTGCGGATGATAATCGTCTTTGGTACCAAGCACGACAAGGTTCGCGACACCGGTCGCTTCATCCTTTTCCACCTTTACAGTCACATTGTTCTTGATATCCTCATACTGCACTTTACCCTTTACTTCAGCCAGTATCGGAACCGTGTAAGGTTCCCATTCCGCATACTTTACGCCTTTTTTTATCGCGGCGCCATCGGCAAAAAAGATAGTCGATCCCTGCGGTACCGCCTGACGTTCTATCTCACGTCCGTCTTCCTCATTGACAGTTATCTGGCCGTTTCGGTTCAATACAACAAAAAGTCCCGGTGCAGTTTCAACTGTCCTGAGGTTATGATATTTTACAAAACCCGGTTCTCTGCTTTTGTAAAATGATTGTTCAACCACTCTGGAAGCGGTTCCACCTATGTGGAACGTCCTCATGGTAAGCTGTGTTCCGGGCTCGCCTATCGACTGTGCGGCTACAATACCGACGGCTTCACCTATCTCGGCAAGCTTGCCGGTAGCGAGATTGCGCCCATAACACTTCGCGCATATACCTTTATCGGATTCACACGTAAGAACGCTCCTGATCCGGATCTTCTCAATGCCTGCCTTCTCTATCTCTATAGCGTCATCCTCGGTTATCACATTTCCGGATTTCACAATTTCCTCGTCCGTAATAATGTCAACAATGTTATCAAGCGTAACTCGCCCGACAATGCGTTCCGCTAAAGAAACAACTATTTCATCGCCTTCAACGATCGCCTGCGCGGTAATGCCGTTAAGTGTCCCGCAGTCTATTTCATTGATAATAACTTCCTGCGCGACATCAACAAGCCTTCTTGTCAAATATCCCGAATCTGCCGTTTTAAGCGCCGTATCAGCTAATCCTTTGCGCGCGCCATGAGTAGAAATAAAATACTCAAGCACCGTCAGACCTTCACGAAAATTTGCGATGATTGGTGTCTCGATAATAGCTCCGGACGGTTTCGCCATAAGACCACGCATCCCGGCCAACTGTCTTATCTGTTGACGCGATCCTCTCGCACCGGAATCAGCCATCATAAAAACAGGATTAAAAGTGTCTAAGTGTCTGAAAACCAGGCTGGCGACATCTTCCGTGACGTGTGTCCAGATATCGATTATTTTGTTATATCTTTCACCATCGGTTATAAGACCCCGTTGATACTGCGTCTGTATCTTATCAACATCCATCTGCGCCTTTTTGACCCGGTCTTCCTTTTCACCTGGAACTCCAAGGTCCGACACGGCCATCGAGGCACCGGAAAGTGTGGATTCCTCGAAACCGAGTTTTTTAAGATCGTCTAATAAATGCACAGTTTCTTGATGCCCTTTCATCCTGTAGCAATCAGAGATCACCTGACTGACCACCTTTTTTGTCATCGGTTCGTTATAAAAAGGCATACCATCGGGCAGAATGTCGTTAAAGATGGTCCTTCCGACGGTTGTCTCGATCATTTCACCGTCTATGCGTACTTTTATCTTGGCATGTTTATCGACCTGACGGTTCTGGAAAGCCATGATAACTTCGCTTGAATCAGTAAACATCATACCCTCACCCTTAACTTTCGTCTTCAATTTTGTTAAATAGTACACGCCAAGCACTATATCCTGTGACGGAGTAGCGATTGGACGCCCATTTGAAGATGAAAATATGTTATTGGCGGCGTTCATGATAAGACGGGCTTCCATTTGGGCTTCCATCGATAACGGCACATGAACCGCCATTTGGTCACCGTCAAAATCAGCGTTGAACGCGGCACACACCAACGGATGAACGCGTATTGCTTTTCCCTCTATCAGCCGGGGCTGAAACGCCTGTATCCCCAATCTGTGAAGCGTCGGTGCTCTGTTCAAAAGAACCGGATGGTCGTTGATCACTTCATCCAGGATATCCCACACTTCGGGATTCTCCTGCTGAACCATCTTTTTGGCGCTCTTGATAGTATGAACAAAACCTTTTTCTCTCAATTTGCGGATAATGAAAGGCTGATACAACTCGAGTGCCATTATTTTCGGCAAACCACACTCATTCAGTTTAAGCTCCGGACCTATAACAATAACGCTTCTGCCAGAATAATCTACGCGCTTACCAAGCAGGTTCTGACGGAACCTTCCCTGTTTACCTTTAAGCATATCCGCTAGAGATTTTAACGGGCGGCCACCTGAACCTAACACTTCACGCCCGTGGCGGCCATTATCGAACAACGCATCGACGGCTTCCTGAAGCATGCGTTTTTCGTTGCGAACGATCACTTCCGGAGCCCGAAGCTCAAGAAGTTTCTTCAAACGATTGTTCCTGTTTATAACCCTCCTATACAGGTCATTAAGATCACTTGTCGCAAATCTTCCCCCGTCAAGCGGAACAAGCGGCCTTAAGTCCGGTGGAATTACCGGGACAATATCAAGGATCATCCATTCAGCTTTATTGCCGCTTTTTCGGAAATTCTCCACAATCTTAAGGCGTTTTATGATACGTTTCTGTGAATTGATGTCTTTTTTCCTGCTAAGCTGTTCTTTAAGATCCGCGGAGATCGCGTCCAGATCCATCCCTTTTAACAGGTCCCGTACCGCCTCGGCACCCATCATAGCCTTAAATTTACTACCATACTGGTCTTTCGCTTCTTTGTACTGTTCTTCTGTAAGCATCTGCATAACTTTTAACGGGCTATCACCGGCATCAACTACAACGTACTGCTCGTAGTAAAGTATCCTTTCCAGATCACGCATTTTCATGTCCAGCAAATTGGACATGCGTGAAGGTATCGCTTTAAAAAACCACACGTGCGACACAGGCGTAGCAAGTTTGATGCATCCCATCCTTTCACGGCGCACATTAGATTTAGTCACTTCCACACCACAACGATCGCAGACTATGCCCTTATGCTTGATCCTTTTGTATTTTCCACAGTTGCACTCAAAGTCCCTGGTGGGACCGAAAATGCGCTCACAGAAAAGACCATCCCTTTCCGGCTTTAATGTACGGTAATTAATGGTCTCCGGCTTTCGGACTTCAAAAAGAACATTTTTGTTGCCGACTCTCCGGGTCGCCCATGCCGTAATAACCTCGGGGGAAGCCAATTGTATCTTAACTTTGTCAAATTTATTGACTCTCTGCAACATACTTATACCTCTATTGTTGGTTGTTTCTCCGACAGTTCAAGTTGAACATCAAGAGCCAGGCTTTGCAATTCCTTTATAAGTACGTTAAAAGATTCCGGAGTACTCGATTGAAGCATATTTTCACCTTTTACAATAGCCTCATAGATCTTCGTTCTGCCGATCACATCATCACTTTTTACTGTTAACAACTCTTGTAAAGTATAAGCAGCGCCGTACGCCTCAAGCGCCCATACTTCCATTTCTCCGAATCGTTGGCCGCCGAATTGAGCTTTACCGCCAAGAGGCTGTTGTGTAACAAGCGAATAGGGCCCGATACTTCTGGCATGCATCTTATCATCGGCAAGATGTGCGAGTTTCATAAGGTAGATGTAACCAACCGTCACTTTCTGGTCGAACTTCTCGCCGGTGAATCCGTCACGAAGAACGATCTTGCCCGATTCCGGTAACTTTGCTTTTTTCATTGCCGTGCCGATACTGATTTCTGTCGCACCGTCAAATACCGGAGTGGCTATTTTTATACCCAGTTCGTGGGCAGCCCACCCCAACTGAGTCTCCAAAAGCTGGCCGATATTCATTCTGCTTGGCACGCCAAGAGGGTTAAGAACAATATCAAGCGGTGTCCCGTCGGGAAGGAACGGCATATCTGCCGCTGGAACTATTTTAGCGATAACACCTTTATTCCCGTGACGTCCGGCCATCTTGTCACCAGCCTGCAGCTTTTTTTTGCTAGCCACCAAAACCGTCACACGCCTCAAAACTCCGGGTGGAAGCTCATCCCCGTGTTTTATGCGGTCGAGGTCTCTTTCCATCTCGGTAGTGGTCTGTTCTATCTGACCGTCGATCGTCATGATAATACTGTTTATTTTTGCTTGTAACTTATCATCCGAATCTACGCATATGCTTTCAAAATCCGCCTTTTGGAACTTGGAAAGATCGGACTGCCTTATGCGCATTCCCGCTTTGATAAGCGTTTTACCGGTCTCCATCGACTTAAGAGCGTTTATCAACTTACATCCCACGAGCTTCGAATGCACTCTCTCGGTCTTTTTGCTCTCAAGAACGCTCAAAATGATATCATAACCCTCTTTCACAGTTTTGCGTTCATCAGAATCTTTGCGCTTCTCGCCACGCGTCATTGTGTTTTTCTGCTTACGTATAAGTTCTTTTACCCCAACGACTATACCGCTTACCCCGGAAGGAACACGCAATGAAACGTCTTTTACATCCCCTGCTTTCTCACCAAAAATGGCGCGCAAAAGCTTTTCTTCAGGAGAGAGTTCCGTTTCGGATTTTGGGGCGACTTTTCCTACAAGTATGCTATTGGTCCCAACCTCCGCCCCAATTCGCACGATCCCTTCCCCATCAAGGTTTTTCAACGCGTCTTCCGAAACGTTAGGTATGTCACACGTGATCTCCTCGTTCCCAAGGCGGGTATCTCTGGCCTCAAGCTCAAATCTATGAACGTGGATTGAAGTGAACGCATCCTCCTCGAGTAGTCTTTCACTGATCAAGATGGCATCTTCAAAATTGTACCCCCTCCAGGACATGAACCCGACAAGGACATTACGCCCCAGAGCAAGCTCTCCGCCCTGCGTAGAAATACCGTCCGCAATCGTTTCACCTTCATCGACCGTGTCTCCGACTTTCACAATGGGCCGCTGGTTCACAGATGTCCTGGCATTGGTACGTTCAAACTTTTTTAAAACATATTTTTCGCCGCCGGCAATGATCTCTGTGGAATCGACTTTTGTTACTTTACCGGCGTTTTTTGCCGTCAAGACCGCTCCGGAATCCTCCGCGGTGCGTGATTCAAGCCCGGTACCGACAAGCGGAGCTTCCGGATTCAAAAGTGGAACAGCCTGGCGTTGCATATTGGATCCCATAAGCGCTCTGTTCGCGTCATCGTGCTCCAAAAATGGGATCAGTCCGGCGCAAACACTTACAAGCTGAAGCGGAGAAACGTCCATGTACTGGACATCCTTTGCCCCTGCGACAAGAAAATCATCCTTAAATCGGCAGAAAACCTTGGGATTCTTAAAACACCCTGTTTCATCCAATTCAGAATTAGCCTGGGCGATCACATAGTTATCCTCGACGTCTGATGAAAGATATTCTATTTTGCTTACCACCCTGCCGTTCTCTACCTTACGATATGGCGTAACGAGGAAACCAAAACGATTTACACTGGCGTATGTACTAAGCGAGTTGATAAGCCCTATGTTCGGACCTTCGGGAGTCTCGATCGGACAAAGCCGGCCATAATGCGAATAATGAACGTCCCTCACCTCAAAACCGGCACGTTCGCGATTTAGCCCTCCTGGCCCAAGAGCGGAAAGACGCCTTAAATGCGTCAGTTCAGCAAGAGGGTTCGTTTGATCCATAAACTGGGATAATCTTCCTCTGGCGAAAAAGTCATGTATACCGCCTGCGATCAGTTTCGTGTTGACAAGATTATGCGGCATCACATCTTCCATATCGTAAACCCCCAGACGCTCTTTCGCTACCCGCTCCACTCTTGCCATGGAAATGCGTATCTGATTAACAAGCTGTTCGCCGATGCTTCTCACGCGTCTATTGCCCAGATGGTCAATATCATCAGTGCTTTTCTCGCCGGACTTAATGTCCAAAAGATATTTTACGGCCCTGACAAGAGTTTCAGCGTCGAGCAATTGTGAATTCAGCGGACGATCCAGGTTAAGCTTCCGGTTTATCATACGAACACCGACATCGGTAAGGTCGTACCTCCTCTTGTCAAAAAACATCTGGTCAAGAAGGTCTTGAGCTGCTTCCAATGTAGGTGGATCTCCGGGACGCAAACGTTTGTAAATATCCAATAAAGCCTCTTCTTTGGTCTTTGTGCCGTCATGTTCAAGCGTGTTAACAACTTCTTTGGGCACATTCCCAAGAACCTTTACAGAACGAACCCTCCCGTCCCATAGACGATCCGCCACCGTGGGAGTGATCTTCTCCGTCTTCTGCGCAAGTATCGAATTCGAAACTTCGTCGACAATATCGTCGGCCAGGATCCTCCCCACAAGAGATTCAGACTGTTTTTCTCTGGTCAATTTTATCGTCTCAACACCAGAAAAAGCCGCAAGTATATCTTCGTCTTTCGAAAGGCCGAAGATCCTGAGGAAGGTTGTAGCAAGAAACTTTCTTTTGCGGTCTATGTACACATATATCAAATCGTTCTTGTCGTACAAAAACTCTATCCAGGCTCCTCTGTCGGGTATAAGCCGAGAGCTATAAGACGTTTTTCCCGTGTTCACTCCGGTTTCTTCAAAAGATATCCCCGGTGACCGGTGTAGCTGGCTAACCACAACACGCTCATCTCCGTTTATAACGAAAGTGCCCTTATCCGTCATGAGCGGTATTTCCCCAACGTAGACTTCCTGTTCTTTTATCTCGTTCTCCAATTTGAGACGCAATCTGATCCTAAGCGCCGCACCGTACGTCATGGAACGAGTCTTACACTCATCTACATCATATTTGGGTTTGCCTATCTCATAATACAGGTATTCCAAGTTGTACCGGCCGCAAGAACTTTCAATAGGGAAAACTTCTCTTAAAATGCCTTCCAATCCGCGTCTTTTCCGTTTTGTTTTAGACTCAGGCAGCTGCAAAAAATCCGCATAAGAATCCACCTGGATCTTTATCAGATCCGGGAAATTAAAAACATTTTTTAGCCTACCATAATTTTGCCGCTTGGTTTTGACCGCCATCGCGTATCATCCCTCCGGTTTTCCTTATTCGGGAAATAAAGATCGCGAAAAGGTTATTTTCGCGATCCACTTGGTTACACCAGATTTTCAGCCGTCCCCGGCGTCTGTTGTATGCATCATGAACCAGTTGCCCGCCCTACTCGATTTTACTTCAGTTCAATCTTGGCGCCTACTGCCTCAAGCTGCTTCATTATCTTGTCGGCCTCTTCCTTGGTTATATCCGTCTTGATCTCCTTCGGAGCGGCTTCGACAAGATCTTTCGCCTCTTTCAGGCCCAGGCTTGTTAACGCGCGGATTTCCTTGATCACCTGGATCTTCTGAGAGCCAACTTCGGCAAGTATGACGTTGAAAACCGTCTTCTCTTCGACTTCAGCTCCGCCCGCGGCAGCGCCCGCCACACCCGCGGCAGCAATCGCTACGGGAGCCGCGGCACTTACGCCAAAGTGGTCTTCTAACGCTTTCACTAGCCCTGAAAGTTCCAGCACGCTCATTTCCTCAACGGTCTTTATGAGACTTTCCATTTTATCGGAAAGCTGCACTTTAGGTTTTTTATCCGCCTTCGGTTCCTTGGCGGCTTCGGCCGGCTGTTCCGCAATTTCTGTTTTTACCTCGCGAGCTTCAGTCGCCTCATTTACCTGCTGTTCGCTTGCCGCCTCGGCGTTTTCTGTTTTCTTCTCTTCCGCAGTCATTTCTGGTTCCTCCTTAGTTCCCCTTTTCCTTCTTATCTTTACACGCGTTCAAAACATAACAAAGGCTCCTGAGCGTAGCGGCCAGGACGCCGACAAAACTTGTAATGGGGGCGTTCATCGTCGCCGCCACCATGGCAAGAAGCTGTTTACGGCCTGGCAAAGCAGCAATTTCAGCGATCTTTTCCTGAGTTAACACCTGTCCTTCGAGATAACCGGCAGCAACCGTAAAATTCTTGTCTTTTTTAGAAAAATCCACAAGAAGTTTCGCAGTAAGGACCGGATCGTTCTTAAGAACCATCACACCTATATTTTTTCTCTCGTCAAACACTCCTTCAAACTCGGATAATCCTCTATTTGAAAGCGCCAGTTTGCCAAGACGCTTTTTTACTATCACGTATTTCGTTCCGAGGCCGTGTACTTTCCTTCTGAATCCATCCATATCCGGGGCTTTAATGCTCTCAAAGCTTGTGAACATAAAACCCTTTTCGTTGCCAAAGACGCTCTCCATTTCTTTGACCATAAGCTCCCGGACTTTTTTACCATATTTTTCCGCCATTACTCTTCCTTCGTTTGTACTCTTACGCGGTTACACTTAACTTACCTTGAACTGTCCCTTGTCCAACTTTAACCCGGGTCCCATCGTCGATGAAATGGCTATAGATTTCACGCTCTGTATCTTTTGGAGTTTCGGGTTACTGTTCATCACTGTCTTGATAAAAATGTTGATATTCTCTACAATAGCGCTTTCACTAAAAGATATCTTACCAATAGGCCCTCTTATGCCGGATTGTTTGTCCATCTTGAATTCGATCTTCCCGCCCTTTAGCTCCTTAACTGTCTTGCCTATTTCCTGTGTAACCGTTCCTGACTTCGGATTCGGCATAAGGCCCCTGGGGCCGAGAACCTTTCCGAATCGAGCGAGCTCTTTCATCATTTCCGGAGTCGTCACAGCCACGTCAAAATCGCACCATCCGTCCGATACTTTTTTGAGAAGGCAATCGCTGCCGACAAAATCCGCGCCGGCGTCTTTGGCCTCTTTCTCGAGATCACCCTTGCAGAAAACAGCTACACGAACCGTCTTTCCGGTGCCATTCGGAAGGCTTACGGTCCCCCTGACAGGCGTCGTCGTCTGATCCAAGTCGAGTTTTATCGCTATCTCCACCGTTTGATCAAATGCCACCGGCGGCGCTTTTTTTAATAGTGCCACCGCTTCACTCACGGTATACTCTTTTTCCCTGTCTATGAACTCTTCGATGCTCTTTTTTCTTTTGCTTAATTTGGTCATTTTGTTCCTTTGGTTCGGCTACGCTCACCACAGGTGGTTCGGCTACGCTCAGGCTTCTTCCACTTCGATCCCCATGCTGCGAGCCGACCCTTTAATCACTTTGACCGCCTGATCGATGTCTTCGGTATTTAGATCCTCCATCTTCTCTTTGGCGATCTCTTTTACCTGAGCCAATGTTACTTTGCCGCATTTTTCGGCCTTCGGGTTGCTACTGGCCTTAGCAATACCTGCGGCTTTCTTCAATAACGTGCTCGCCGGGGGACTTTTGATTATAAAGGAGAAAGTCCTGTCCTCGTAGACACTGATAACACACGGCAACGTCAACCCCTGCCGGTCTTTTGTCCGTTCGTTAAATTGTTTGCAAAAATCCATAATCGCCAAACCGTGTTGCCCTAAAGCCGGGCCTACCGGAGGCGCCGGATTTGCCTGCCCTCCCGGGCAAAAAAGTTTTATTTGTGTCTTTATTTTTTTCGCCATTGTTTTACCTTTTTACATTTTTTCGACTTGCCATGCCTCAAGATCCACCGGTGTAGCTCTTCCGAAAATAGATATCATGACCTTTATTTTGCCTTTTTCCAAATTAGTTTCTTCAATGGTTCCGGAAAAATTCTTGAACGGACCCTCTTTTACTCTGACAACCTCTCCGTCTTGAAATAACACTTTTGGGACCGGCTTAACATGTTCCTTCGTCTGGTTGATTATTTCATCAACTTCTTTCTCATCCAACGCAACCGGTTTGGTCCTTGTGCCGACAAACCCCGTTACGCCGAAAGTGTTCTTTATAAAGTACCAGCTCTTATCGTTAATCTCCATCTCTACCAGCAAATATCCAGGGTAAAATTTTCTTCTAGTTATCTTCTTCTCACCAGATCGGATCTCCGCGACCTTTTCGGTAGGAATAAATATTTTGCCTATAAACTTTTTACACTCCGGATCCCTTTCGAGCGTATTTTCGAGACCCTTTTTCACGCTATCTTCCTTGCCGGTTTGAGTATGTATAACGTACCATTTTTTCGCCATTCTAAAAGACCCCGCTGATCAACAAATTAACGGTTCGCGACAAAACCAGATCACAGACCCCGATAAAGACACCCAACAGAAGCGTCGCTACTATGACAACCACTGTGGAACTTATCAACTCATCTTTAGAAGGCCAGGCTACTTTGCCCATTTCCGCTTTCACCTGGCCTAAAAACTTACCTACTTTCAGCATCTTCTTCCCTCAAATTATGGCAGGAGAGACAGGCCTCGAACCTGCAACAACCGGTTTTGGAGACCGGTGCTCTGCCAATTGAGCTACTCTCCTATTTGATTTCCTTGTGTTTCGTGTGTTTCCTATCAAACGGACAATATTTATTTAGCTCAAGTCTGTCAGGATTCTGTTTCTTGTTCTTCCTTACGGAATAGTTCCTATTCTTGCAAGTACCGCACTGCAAGGTTATGTTTTCCACAGCATTTTTTTTCTTTGCCATATTCGTTTACCTGTGTTTAGCGCCGCATTCACTCCCCGTCCCGTAAGTGAAACTTTACATTGTCGGGATATCAAAAAAATAATCCTACTCGCTTATTTCCGCGATCACACCCGCGCCTACCGTATGGCCGCCTTCTCTAATGGCGAACCTGAGTTCTTTCTCTAAAGCTACCGGCGTGATCAACTCAATCTCCATCGTGACGTTATCACCGGGCATGACCATCTCTACTCCTTC
>JAHJBY010000127.1 GCA_018813285.1 Candidatus Omnitrophota bacterium | reverse complement strand
CCGTACATGCCGGCAACTTTGTTCATGGTATACATCGATATTTCTATTGCCTCATCAGACATGGGGCCGGAAATACCTGAAAGGATGTCGGAGAGAAGACATTTTTTCGCGATCTCTTCCATGGTCACGGTAATGCCGTTCGCCTCAAGGTATTTTTTGAGTGTACCGAACGCGCTTTGGGCGAAATGGAGGCCTTGGCCGTTAAGCCAATCCTTGACGGCTTGTATAAAAGTGTCCGTGATATTGATCATATCGTCCGGGGTAAGATCGAGTCCGGTTAACATAGTGTCGCGCTGTGTGGGAGTATACAAATAATTTGTCATAAAAGCTATAACTTCATTAGTTACAAGGGTTTTGAAGGCTACTGCTGATGCTCGCGCGGATGAAGATGAAAGGGTTTGTTCCAGCCTTCCGGCGCTGAAACATTCTTCGTCTTCACCTTTATCTTTTTGGGCCAGGCTACTTAACAGGTCCTGTAAGATGTATCTATTAAGCCATGCCAGGTCTACCCGGTTTTTTTCGGTTAGTTCGGCTAAAGGTATGTCCAGGCACGTAAGACCGGAAATATAGAGAATAGTATCCACAGATAGATCGGCATGCAGCGAGGTTTCTGTGCCATAATGGGATGCGAGCTGTGAATAGAGATCATATGTCAGTATGACTTTTTCCAGGCCATAAGCTATGTTGCCTGTCTCGGAAGAGGTGAGTTCGTCACCCGGTGAGTATGCGTCGATTACATCAACAGCCCGCTGCGCGAGATTTGTGTATATCGGGCCGGTTTTGTCCTGCGATAATTCGGCGATCAACAATCCGGCATCAATGATCTCGTCATTGAATATACCGCTAAAATTAACGTCATTCCATGGGGATACTGTCCTGTATTCAATGTTTATACCGCTGAAAATGTCCTGAACAAGGTACCTGTTCAGCCATTTTACGTTTTTGGATCCGGTGTACCCGGGTTTACTATCTAATTTATCAAGACATTCCAGGTTAGAGATATACGCGACGGTTTCTTCGGAAAGACGGCTGTTAAGGCCGGCGGTACCGCCGTAATAGCTTACAATTTCGTTATAAAGGCCATGATCGAGTAAAACATTATTTATAGCGTTTCGTATGATCAAAGCCTGGCTGTCAAGTACAGCTTCCGCTCCATTAAAGTTATCCACTATTGTTTTTGCTTCATCAGAAAGGCGCGCGTATACAGGATGAAGAGTATCCATTTTGAGAGAAGTTATCACGCCCTTGATATCGTTAATATCGTCCGCGTAAAGGGCCGCGGATTCATAGTATCCTTTAGTATCAAATTTTTGTCTCAATATCGTATCTATTTCGGCTCCTGTAGCTTCGCGTCCGATAATCGTACGATAGTAGTAGTATATAAGGGGTACTGTTTCCTCGCGGATGATATTGTAAAGCATCTTGCGTTCCTGTTGAGCGTATTCTTCAAGGATAGTAAGTTTTTCGGCGTCTATTTCATCTTTTTTGGCCTGGATATCATTATAAACCCGGGCCAGTTCGTCGGATATTCTCTGGTTAAAGAGCGCCTCCTGGCGATTGACTTCGGCTATCGCTTCGGCAACACCCGGAACTTCCACAGTTTCATATTCTACCCACCATAGCACCTTTCTTTTCACTTCCTTGTATCGCATTGCTTGCAGCCGATTTCGTTCATTTGCGAAAATGGAGCGTTGGGTGTTAACTTCTTCCATGAAATCTTCTATTTGCAGGTCATTCTGTTCAGCGAATATCAATAATGTATCTAATGTTTCCTGTTCGATCTTGTAACGTATATTTGCCATGGAATCGGTGAGTTCATTGCGCGCCCTCGCCAGCGTCGCGTCAGCGAGTTTCCCTTCATCTGTATAATCATAATCCACAAAGATATCACCGTTCCCAAACGTGATAAAGTCTATCTGATCGTTGCCGTCGAACCAGCTGGTAGTGCCGTCGGGTTTGGTGATGTACCGGATATCGTTATCTTTATCGTAAGCTAAAAATGACGCGAAATCGCCGGGTAACCTGAAATCGGGGATTTCCGCGATAAGTTGGGTGGCATCTTCCATTATGGTGTAATCACCATAAAGGGCGATATTGTTACTTTGCATATACTGTACCAAACTGCGTTGGTCTACCCATACGGGGTTAGCCGGTAAGATGCCCGTATCTCCCAGGCCGCTTGTACCCAAATCGACCGCGTTCACCGCGTATTTGATCTCAAAATTTCCGGAATATGTGTATGAAGAGCTATTTGATCTCACCCTTAACCCGAACATCGATACATCCCGGGGATCGAATCCCGCGTCCGCGTACCCGTTATTAAAATCTGTCGGGGAAGGCACTATTTCGACTCTTGCCCATTCTCCTGCCGTATCTAACGCGACGGTCCGGCTGTATTCGGTTTTCCAGGCGCTGTCTTTTGAAAACACTTCTAATGTTAACGGGGCAGTTGTGTTTGACCGGAACCCGTCAGAAGCGCGTACGTAAAATACCAGTTCCTGGCCGGTCATATCGACGGTTGTCGCGTCCTGCCAGTTTTTACCCGGCACATAACACGAGTATCGCGTATCAAGATATATCTCACCCTGGCGTGTGCTTGAATTCATATTCAGGGCGCCTTTTAAAGTTTCAGTAGACGCGTCCCAGCCAATCGAGGTCATGCCTTTGTTGTAGGTATCGGTTTCCCAGTTTCCCGAACCGTAATATTTCCAGCGCGTATTCGGTGCCGCCAGCGAAGCAAAATTAGCTGTTGGTTCTCGGCCGCTACCGTTGTTAAACACATAACTGAAATATTCTTCGGCGAGGTATGTTACTCCGGGCACCCTGATATAGTTATCATCATCGTCTAAAAGGTATTCCTTTATGCCTCTAAGATCCATCCACAATGGCATATTTACGATATCATCCGTATCACCCGTCCCGGAGGCGGGCAGGAACTTTAGCCGTGCCTGTCCCTGAAAATTAGTATTTGAACCGGGCTGAGTAGAAATGTTCACGCCCATCCTGATGATTTTACTGGGATCAAATCCCGGGTCGGTATACCCCATCGGTATATCCCCAAACGTCGGGGTAAGATCCATTTGATATAGTTTGTTCGCTTCTTTTAAATTGATCCACGTGCCATATTGCGTATTGCCGTTTTCGTCTTCCACAAATAAACGCGCCCCGTTAGGTTTATCGCTCGCGCCGATCATACCGCGAGGGACTTCTATGAGCATGCTTAAAGGCCGGGATGTAAGATTCATCGGTTCTCCCCAACCCAGGCCCGGCACATCATTCCTAACATCGAAATATAGTTCACCTTTACTGTTCGTTGAACTTGATGTATTCAGGTTAATCGTTAATACGATGTCGTCGGTAGCGGCATCACGATAAACTGATTCTATTGCCTGGAGTGTGCTATCCTCTGTCTCCGTGTGCCAGTTTATCTGATTGAGAAGGCTTTCCTGATAAAGTCCCGAAGGACCGTTGCCAAAAGAAGTCACAAAATTTTCTAATATGGTTTCCTGTTCTAACGGATCCCCGCCGGTCAGAGTATCAAGATTACGATCGATGCCAAGCCCGTAATAGAGATCGTCCAGCGGGTTTGGATCATAATTTACGTTCTCGAATAGATCGGGCAGTATATTTTCTTCAACTAGCACCTTTCCCAGATAGTTCAGCCCGCCGGGAGCGTTTTCCGGTTGGATTATTCTTAAACCTATCATAGATATGTTTGAAGGATCAAAATCCGGGTCGGTGTACCCCATATTTATGGTATTCTCGGTCGGCATAAGCGATACTTCCATCCATGAAGATCGTGAATTTACCCGGACCGCCGCGCCGTATTGTGTATGCCAGTTTTTATCTTTCGCGAACACCTGGAACTTACAGGGATACAATGGATCGTATCCGAAGCTTTCGTCAAGCTGTATAAGAAAACTTATCTCTTTCCCGCGCATATCTATGGGCGCTTGCCATGCCAGGCCGGGGATGTCGTACCTGAGGTCAAGGTACATCTCACCTTCGGAATATCGCGGGTCACCGGTCCTAAGGTCAATATTGAGTTCCCAATGATTAAGAGAAAAATCGCGTTCGACAAAACGTATAGCCTGAGAATCTTCGTATGTCTGGTGCCGCCAATTGGAAGAGGCTATGTCTATATTTTCAAGCGGAACTTCAGAGTGATCCGCGGGATCTCTTATGTAGATGATCTCGGAAAGTTCATCCAGATCGTATATTGGGACTATCCCCTGTGAATTGCCAAACGCCACCAGTTTACCGTCATAGAAAATGAGCCTGGTGGAATCTTCCATCTCGAATTGCACAAAGTTCCCCCGGATGATAACGTTCCTGTGGTTACCGTCGGCAGTATGCGTGGAAAATTTGAAAAGTTCCTGTGTAACGGTGTCAAATTCGATATTGTCTATCCAGGAATTGTCGGGTTTGGTGATCTTTTCTATGCGGCCCTTATGGTATTCTATCAGGGTACCGTCTGAAAGTTCTTTGTAAGTATAATTAATGAACGTTATGGGATCGCCGGCATCATCGATTTCATAAGCGTAAAGGTACGTTTCATCATAGGCTGTAACGATCCTGGCCAACCGATTATCAGCGCCATAATGCCGGCTGGTACCGATCTCATTTGTTATGATAGTTTCCTCATCGGCGTAATCGTAATTATAAGAGGAGCTCACCTTTCCGCCGTAAGATATTTGTACCCGTTTCGCGCGTCCGTCCGTATAATATTCGTAATCCACTTCCATCCCTGACGGATCGATCACGCTTTTTAACATTTCATCGTCATAAACGTACTTTGTTCCGCTGGTTTGCGAAGTAAATGTTATCAATTCGGAATTGCTGCCCGGATCAGTTGAATATGTTACGTCAAAGACTTCGCCGGTATCGATTTTGGTCAATTCGATTATCTTGCCGCCTTTATCCACAGCGTATTCGCAATTTTGTGAATCGATAAAATCCCGCAAGCTGCCGCCGGCAAAGAAAAATTTTTCGCCGCGGGTGGTAAAAAGCCTGGCGCCTTCGATGTTGCCGGCCGCGTCAAGCGATATATCCCGCAAGGCGGCACCCGCCTGTTCCATATCCTCAAGTATCCCGCCGGTAAAAGTTACCGCGGTAATGTCATCTCCATCGATAAGTTCGATGGATAAAAGTTCACCGGACTTGTTAAATGTACGCATCGCTCCGGATTCCGTCATCCGCAGGCCGGTTATTTCATCATTTTCGGTGATAAATTCATATTCTACTTCAACACCTTCGGTTGAGGTTGTCTTGGAGATAAGTTCATTCTGAAATTCAAGATGAGTATATTCTGAAGTGAGGATCTCCCGGATATCGCGATCCGGGGAGTATATGAATTTGATGTTAGGGACATCGGTATTTATCGTTTCAAATAACGTTTCTATCCGCTTAAATAACATATCACCGCCTGGTATTGTTTCTTCACCGCTTCCTCTGTCTACCTTAAGGCTTTCTATCTCTAAATTGTTTCTTAACAGGAGTTCCGTAACGGTTGTGGAATTTGTTCCGTCTGTGATAGTTGATAATATCGAACCTGTGAAATTGTATACGATGTCGTTTATGATCGCGCTGGTGAGGGAGATGGTTATACCGGAGGCTGAGATCTCTTTATCAAAATTGTATATAACTCCATCTGTTGTAGCTACCTCTTTAAGAAAGTTGTCTTCAAAATAATAGAGGCTGCCGTTCGCGCTGTTCTGTCGTTGCACATCATCACCGTTATAAAAGTTGATATAACCGTTCTCCGCGGCAAGTGAGGATATTGCTCCGTCTATATAACTTACGGATATACCACCGTCATACGTTACTCTCACCGCGGAATCCGCGGCGGACGAATTTTCTTTTGATATCATATCTATGCCGCTGTAGAGGCCGCCGCGCACGGCCTTCACCGTGCCGTCATTCACGGCGAGGGTGTATTCAATTATTCCGCCGGCTGTTACATATTGTCTTTCCTCTATATAGGCCCCTTCGATAAGGCGTTCTATGTTACCAGACGCGTTATATTCAACTTCTATCGCTCCTGTTTTTTCTCCGCTCTGGATAAACGTTCCGTTTTCATCATATTTTTCCCAGGTTCCGTCCGCGCGCCGGATCTCTTTTAATTGGCCGTTGTCGTGATAGAGCGCGGTTGATACCAGTCCGCCTGAAACATCGTAGTTCTCTCTCATGAACAGGATCCCGCCAGATAGGAAAAAATCTATCTTCTCGACGATAGTAGCGCCGTTGTAATAGGAGTGGTTTTTGTAAGCCCCGGTATTATACGTTTCTTTTATAAGTTTACCGTTGCCATCGGGATATGCCGCTTCATCCTCAAATTCTTTGACAGTACCATCGTTATATGTTTCCGTATATTTTCTACCTGAAGCGTAGTAATCGTACGTAATGGAGATGCCTTTAAACCAGTCCGAAATTTCCGCATAAGCAGGATCGTCTATTATGTAACCATCCCCGTCTTCCCAGAAAAATCCCCCTGAACAACCGTTTTCGTTTAATGTGTCTAATTTATGTGTTGCCAAGGCCGGGTCGAGCTCACCCGCTATGACGGGTTTATCTAATCCGAGGTTGTATACATGATAATCCAGTGGAAGGGTTCCCTCGAAATCGTCGTAATAATGGTACTGGTAAAGGTCAAGGCCGGCATTTGTCCAGTTATCCACCAGGGATTGCCGGTTTTTGCTGCCGACAGTTACCGTTGCCGCGGGTGATCTTGAATGGATCATCTGAACAAAGTCAGTAACGAACGATTGCATATCCTGTATGGATACGGCCTGAGAATATTCGGGTTCGTTAATGATATCCCACGCGTATATGTTGGGATCCGCCGCGAATTCGTCGAAAAAGTCGCCAAAAATGCTCAATAAAGCTTCTTTTTTGACCGGGTCGGTTATTAGCTCCGGGTGTTCCCCTACTTCAAAAAGGCCTTCATGTGTTACACCGTCAGCGATACCATAATCAAATAATACGGGCATGAGCTTAATGTTGAACATTTTGGCGGCGTCTAAAAGTTTACGCATATCTTCAAGCACTTTTTCGGTGAAACCTATTGGTGTTCCATCTCCGCTGAAATTCATACCAGATCTGAGGTCGGCAAACAGAAACACCCGCACGTAGTCGTTTTTACGGGCATCAAATTTTTCATATAACGTGCCGGGATCGGACGAATACCCTATCCAGTAATCTGTAGATGATTCCTTACCCAGATCATATCCGTAATTGATCCATGGGAGGTTGACGCCTTTAATAAAATCAGGATCGGGAATCTTTTTTTCAGTTAACCGCAGGAAAGGATCTTCCCGGCTGACAGGGGTATATATTTCAATTGAACCATCCTGGAAATGTTTTTCAGTACCCGTAAGTTCCCAGTTTGTATCCCAATTGTATATTTCAAAAATATTTCCAGATCCATCCCGGAAGGTATTAATACGCGCTTCGCCTGTTTCATCGATAAGAAAAGTTGCAATGCTCCCGTTATCTTCACGCTTGACGGCGTATTTATCGTCAATATAGTCGTATGGGATAATAACAGTGCCGTCGATATCATATTCAGTTATATTCAGGAGTTCGTCTGAGACGGAGTACTCCTTAACATACCTGACTTGGCCGGTGTTTACGTAATAATCTTCATATACCTTATAATTGCCCCCGGGCGCGGTCTCTTTTATCAGTCTGCCGCGGTTATTACCGCCTGAGTCCTCATCGAAATATTCGTATATTGTGCAATCGGAGTCAACTTTTGTGTGCAAGCGGCCGGAGGCATAATAATCTTCGACTACCGTTATCGCTCCTTCGGTATCGTATTCGAAAGCTGTTACGGCTATTTGCCGTTCCGGATCGGAATAACCGACTTTTCTGCTTATGTCATCCGCGCCCGGATGGTATTCATATTCGTAAACCATAATGCCGCTATCGTTCGCGGTTTTCCGGGAAGCGGCCGTTATCCTTCCCAAACCGGTGTTATTCCAATCTTCGTCTTTATATTCATACGCGATAAATCCTTCGCTGTCGGCAATATTCCTTTTTCTCTTTTCGAGGAAATGCGGGTCTGTTTTGTAATATTCGCGTATTTCAAAAAGTCTTGATTTTAGATCGATGTT
>JAHJBY010000004.1 GCA_018813285.1 Candidatus Omnitrophota bacterium | reverse complement strand
TCTAAAAGGCTGCATAGAGGAGGCGTTCCGGCTATTGAATGTCAGTCCGGAATTTTTTCCATCAGAGTTAAATGAGATGTCTCTTTGCGCCGGTGTGCGTCTTAAGGGAGAGGAGCATTGTATTGGTTACGCCGGACGCATCAAAGATAAGTTGCTGGCCGCGTATGATATAGAACAAGAGGTATATGTGGCCGAGATAAGACTTGATCAGGTGTTTGAAAAAGTCGTTTTAAAGAGAGAGTATCGTTCTGTTCCCAGGTTCCCGTTCTCCACCCGGGACATATCCATGCTTTGTGATGAAGAGATCATCGCGGCGGATATTTCCAGGACGATCGAGAAAAGCGGCGAGGAATTGATCCGCAAGATCGATCTCATCGATGTCTACCGCGGGAAGAATATTCCCGCCGGTAAGAGGAGCCTTACATACAGTATCCAGTACGGGTTAGACACGCGTACGTTAAAGGACGAAGAGATCGAGTCTGTCCATGCCGGTGTTAAAGACGCCCTCGCCGGGGGACTTGGTGTAACGTTTAGATAACCACCCGGCGCCGCCGGAAGAAGTTGCGAAATAATCCGCTCCTGTCATTCGTTCAGTTTTAAGGATCGAGACAGATTCAGGGAGGGTTAATATAAGAACGACAAGTACTCCATAAGAACTGATTGAGTACAAGCGTTATGCGGTCCTGGCGAGGAAGCCGCTCGTTTCCAAGCAGGGATAACGCTTAATTGGTCATATAGTTTACCTGCGGTAAAAATCTTATCTATTTGTACAGCTCTAGATTGTTCTGGATAGTAGAGAAAGGCAGCAACTGGAAATGGTCGCCACGAATCGTTGGTTTACCATGCTGTGGTAATTTTGTGCGGTTGGGTTGGCTGCAAAAATTTTTCAAATATCCCAAGAGCTCATATCCAGCCCCTCAGCTCATTCCAGTGTCTGAATCGCAGGTGTTTGTCGGAAGTTCTTGCATTTCCACGACATATCATTATAATGAACAGTGAGGACAATATAATGAACATTGACTACAAGAACTCTTTATACCATTTTACTCCTTTAAAGATCCTTTCTTTCCTTTCCTCGCGGGCGGCTGAAACTTTTTCCGCGAAAGAGATCTCAAAGCTGACTGCCTCCAGCAAGGGAGCGACTAACCAGGCTTTGAGGTTACTCGCGGAGATGGATATTATAACTCGAGAAAAAAAGGGAAACCTGTTTCTATACGAAAGCAATTTTAATAATATTATTCTCAAACAGTTCAAGATCTTTGAAGTTTTGATGGCCACTCGTAAATTGATAAAGCATATACGGCCATATTGCTACAAGATAGTGCTTTTTGGCAGTTGTGCTTCCGGGAGCAACGATACCAATAGCGATATTGATTTATTTATAACTACAGACAAACGGGATTCTGTCCAAAAACATGTATCAAAGTTTAACCGCAGCCTTCCGTACGTTAATGCTGCCATGTATGATCCTTTAGAGATCTTAGCGTCCGAGAAGAAGGATAAAGCATTTTTTGAACAAATAAAAAAAGGGATAACCTTATGGGAGGGGAGGCCAACAAGTGAAAAATTTTAATTTGAAAGAAGCTATCCGGAAGAAAAGAATAATTCCATTTTCTGACGGACCCAAAGTAGTTTCGAAAGAAATAGCGACTGCCAGAGAAGATTTAAAAGACGCTAAAGATGTTTTAGCCCTGGGAAAAACCAAGTTAGCCACGGTAAGCGCGTATTATGCGATCTTCCACGCTACCCGTGCGCTTTTGTACACCAAAAAATACCGGGAGAAAAGTCATATCCAGCTGGGGTTTGCAATCAAGTCTCTTTTTGTGGATACAGGGCTTTTCCCCATAGAATACTATGACAATTTTATCCAGGCATTAAACCTCCGCGAAATGGCGGATTATAAGAGAACATTTTCAAAAGAAGGCGCGGAGAAAAATATCGAAGCGGCAAAAAAAGCCATTAAACAAGCTGCATCGTTTTTATCAAAAAGGGCAAAGAAATAAAGCCTTGAGGGAAGACGCGGACTATTACGATGACTGGTCAGAAACCGGCGCTCAGGAGTCACTTGAACTTGCGGGGGAATTCTTAGAAAAAGCGAAGACCATTATACACGCAAAAAATTAATAACAAGAAACTGTGACCAAGGACAATCCGCTGTTCAGTTTTTTGTTTGCGCCGGGGGAAGGACGGGAAGCCTTTATAAAAATGCCTTTAGTTTTTTCTCTAAATCTTTTCTATCTACAATACAAAGGATCGCAATTTTTCTGCCGTCGATATGATAGACAATACGAAAATCTCCAATTCTTAGGCGGTAAAGAGAAATCTTTGCGCCTTTAAGTTTTTTGACGATATTACCTTTGGGAAACGGCGATATCTTTAACTTCTTTGCTGCCTGGAGAATTTTGTATCTTGTCTTGACATCCAGCGCGTTAAGGTCTTTCTCGGCAGTTTTAGTGAAGGAAATTTTAAATTCTTCCAAGGTCTTTCTCTGCCTTTTTGATGAGTTGGTCAATATCTACAGTCTCTCCATCCAAATATTCCTGATAGGCGTTTTTGAGTTTCTTTTTAAATTCAGGATGGTTGAGAAGGATGTAATCTTCAATGTCGCCTTCTGCAAGATGATGCACAACAGCGTAGGGTTTGCCCCGTAAAGTAACAATGACATCACCGCCGCTTTCCGCGTAATGAAGTATACTCGAAGTTTTGTTTTTAAACTCTTTTACGTTTACGAATTTCATATTATCCGCCCTCCTTTGGTAGCTACTTTCGTAGCTACTTCAAATGTATCATATTAGAGAGAGTTTGTCAATAGCATCGACAAAGCATCGATGAAGAAATGGTTCGCTTGCCACGCTCCGCCCGGAGTGTTATAATGATGTTGAGGTTGTTATATCCTGTCTGGTGCGCGGACGGGTATAAGGATTTGGCCAACACATAATAAATGGGGGTCTAACTTCGGTGTTCCTTAGGGATCGCCGGGAGGGCGCCCACCTGGGCAACCGGGACCAAATCCTCTGCCTGTTGCGGCCAGATGGGATTTTCCGGGCCGGGGGTTACTCCGGCCCATTTTCTTTTGGTGCGCCCGCTATAATTTTAGCGAAAACGGCGGGAGAGTGTTCATGCAACCGGCAGGAATATCCATGGATCTATTTGAAAAAAACGAAGAGAGAAATAACGAACATGCGCGGCCGTTGTCTTTAAGAATGTGTCCGGAGGCTCTTGAGGATTTCCACGGGCAGGAGCACATTGTCGGGAAAGGCAAGTTGTTGCGCAGGGCGATAGAAGCGGATCGTTTGAGTTCGGTAATTTTGCACGGCCCTCCCGGGACGGGGAAAACAGCCCTCGCGACCGTTATATCTAAAAAAACCGGCGCGCATTTCATGAAAACAAATGCTGTTTCCAGCAATGTGAAAGAGATCAGGGATATTATCGATCTCGCGGAAAGGCAAAGAAAACTTTATGGGAAAAAGAGCATCCTGCTCCTGGACGAAATACACCGTTTCAACAAAGCCCAGCAGGATGTATTGATGCCGGCTGTTGAAAAAGGACAATTGATCTTGATAGGGACCACTACTGAGAATCCGTTCTTTTCTGTAAATTCCGCGCTTCTTTCCAGAAGTCAGGTGTTTGAATTTAAAGCTCTGGATGAGAAGGATCTGCGTCTCATCCTTGATTCGGCCATCGCGGATCCCTCGCGGGGATTGGGCGCGGCCAAGGTTAAATGCACCGAGGAAGCTCTTAACCACCTGGCGAAGATTGCTGACGGGGATGCCAGAAAGGCCTTAAATGCCCTGGAACTTGCCGTTATCACGACCAAAGCGGGCACCGGCGGGATCATCGAGATAACGTTAAACGAAGCCGAAGATTCGATACAGAAAAAATCTATTGTATATGACCGGGACGGAGACGCGCATTACGATACGAAAAGTGCGTACATAAAGAGCATGCGCGGGTCTGATCCGGATGCCGCGCTTTACTGGCTGGCAAAGATGATAGTCGGGGGGGAGGATCCCCGGGTTATCTCGAGACGTCTGGTCATATGCGCTTCCGAAGATGTGGGTAATGCCGATCCGAGGGCTCTTGTTGTGGCGAATGCCGCGATGCAGGCGGCTGAATTTATTGGTTTTCCCGAAGCAAAAATACCGCTTGCGCAAGCCACCATTTACGTCGCTTGCGCGCCTAAAAGTAACGCCTCGTACATGGCGATAGAGAACGCGATACAGGATGTTACACGCGAGCGGACACAGGAGGTTCCGGATCATTTGAAAGACGCGCATTATCCGGGCGCTAAGCGTCTTTCGCGTGGTGAGGGTTACAAATACGCGCATTCATATGACGGTCATTATACAGATCAGGAATATATGCGGGAGAAAAGAAAATATTATACGCCGACAAATATGGGTTTTGAGAAGAAAATCGCGGAATGGTTAAAAACATTGCGGGACATGAAAAATGAGTAAAGCGTTAGCGTTAGTTTCGGGCGGCTTGGACAGCCTTCTTGCCGCGAGGGTCATTATGGAACAAGGGATCGAAGTCATGGGTGTGTGTTTCGTCATGTCTTTTGCTTCCCGGGATATTGAGGGGTTTAAACAAAATGTTCATAAAAACGCGTGTTCCGCGAAGATACCGTTAAAAATATTCGACATATCAGAAGAATTTCTACGGATACTTGAAAACCCGCGGCACGGTTACGGCGCTAACTTGAACCCGTGTATAGATTGCAAAATACTTATGTTGACCCACGCGAAGGCCATGATGGCCGCTCTCAAAGCGGATTTTATAGTGACAGGCGAAGTCCTCGGGGAAAGGCCGATGTCCCAGAGACGGGACGCGTTAAATACAATAACGAAGGGGGCAGATCTCGCCGGATATCTTTTGAGGCCGCTTTCCGCGAAAGTGCTTGATCCAACCATACCCGAGCAGGAGGGTATGGTGGATAGATCCCGACTGCATGATATCACCGGCCGGGGGAGAAGCCGGCAGTTTGAACTGGCTGAAAAATACGGGATAACAAAATATTTCACGCCGGCCGGGGGATGCCTCCTCACGGATCCGGGGTTCACAAGGAGGATGAAAGATCTCATGCGGCATGGAGGTCTCGATCCCGATGCTGTAAAATTGCTTAAGCATGGCCGGCATTTCAGGATCGATGCGGGAACCAGGGTGGTAGTGGGCCGGGACGAAGCGGATAATGAGAATATCTTATCGACAGGGAAGGAAATGGATGTGATCGTGCGTCTGAAAGAAATCGCGGGTCCATACGTACTTTTGAGGGGGAATACGTCCATTTCAAATATCAAAAAAGCCGCGTCTTTGTGTGTAAGCCATTCGAAATCGAAAAATATGGCCTCCGAGAAATGTGAATATTGGACGGCCGAAGGGAATGAGCGAGACTTGGAAGCGGCCCCGATGATAAGAACAGAGATAGAGAAATACCGGATATAGTGGGGAATATTCAGTAAAGGAGATCAAGGGTCAAGGGTCAAGGGGTGAATCGTGAATGGTGAATCGTGAATCGTGGGGGCGCGGTTTCCGCGCCCTGAAACGTCGGGGCAAGGGGTGAATCGTGAATGGTGAATCGTGAATCGTGAATGGTGAATCGTGAATCGTAGGGGCGAAAAATCTTTCGCCCTAAAAAGCGAATAGTGAATGGGTTCAAGATAAAAGGCACAGAGGCACAGAGGGGCAAGAAATTAGAAGCAAGAGATAAGAGGTAAGAGGCACGAGGCGAGAGGCAAGCCGCAAAGCGCAAACCGCGAACCGCAATAAAGTTATCAGTTATCAGTTATCAGAAGAGGCAAGAAGCAAGGATCGTGATGCAAGAGAACGGTGTGGTAAAAGGGATAAAAGACGGTGTCGCGACGGTTGAGATCATTCCATGGGATGAGTGTAAAACCTGTGGTTCTTGCGGCGCGGCACAACCGAGATCTATCAAAGTGAGCGCGGATGATTTTGGGGACATCCGGTGTGGGGATCCCGTTACGGTCAATGTGGCGCCTCCGGCGATGTTGAAAGTTTATCTCCTGCTGTACGCGGTGCCTCTTGTTGTGTTTGTCGGTTTGATCCTCACCGGGTATGCTGTTTCAGGACATCCGTTATGGAGTTTTGTCGGCGCTATTCTGGCTACAATATGCGTGTATGTTCTGATAGGCAGATATATGAGGAATAAACCGGAATTTTTACCGCAGATCTGCCCCAGATAGCGGAAGAAAATGTTGTTCGTAGTAATCGGTGAGTGAACGGGGGGGTTGACCGCTTGTCATCCAGCGAAGCGAAGGATCTAAATTAGATTCTTCGTCGGGCAGAGTGAAAGTCGAAGTGCCCTCCTCAGAATGACAGACAGGAGTATTCCCCAGTTCACTCACCGATTACTGTTCGTAAATTCTTT
>JAHJBY010000130.1 GCA_018813285.1 Candidatus Omnitrophota bacterium | reverse complement strand
GAACGCGAGTGTGAGAGCCTTAACTTTTAACACATATGATCCTATAGAAGGCGGCTGGAACAAAAGCATTCAGAAAGATTACACCTTAATGAACCTGACAAACTTTATCAATGTGGTTATAGAATACGGCATTGAAGCGGCGATAGAGAATCATTTAACTAACATTTTTAGAGACGAGGCAGTTCGGGTAATAAATCAACGAGGAGGCATAGCTGATTTCTTGACTGGCGATGCTGAAATGGTTCAGGAGGGAGATTTTTGGCTTAAGAAAATAAATGTCACAGATGATGACAAACTATACTTAGACCCAAATACTGACGATATTATAGGAAGAGACTATGGAGATATAAAGGAAAGAGGCAAATACGGTACAAATCCATATACAGGAGGATTCGGACTTATAGATGGAACGCTTGAAGATACGACAGAAAATGGCACACGAATGGTCTATCACGTAACAGGTTCCCAAGTTATCGATAAGATGGAAGTGTATGGTACAGATGGTGGATATATTGAAATCATAGCAAGAGATCCTGAAACTGGACTACAGCTCAATGAAGATGGTATCCCATTGGGCGGTATAGTAGCGGATTTTGATAAGGGAAAACTATACGAATATGAATATCTTGGCGATAGTGTAGACTTTGAATTAAATTTTGATAATCCAAAAATGGATATTCAGAGTGCAGTAGATGTTGATTGGTCAAGCTTAACAGATGACCAGAAAAAAGACATAGTTAATTACTACATGGTAATGAATGGAATAGGAAACCAGAATCCGTATAACTCGCCGAATTACATGTTTAATTTCAAAACGGATTTAGCGCATGCTGATCCGTTAACAGGGGACAATGGGGTTGCTTTGATTCCATTATACAATGATATGGTTCCTACATTAACAACTGATGACCTAGCAAAAGTTGTAGGGAATGAAGCGCCGTATTTATATAGTGAATTAAGAGATTATGGTGCATATTTAGAAGAAGACGCTTATGGTGTCGCGCATCTTACAGAAGCCTTTTATGCATTAACGAGTGCAAATGATTTGATCTTATCACCACAATTTGGCGATAAGAAAACAGAGATATACAACTTCTTGCAGAATCTGAATAGGAGCTTTTTTGATGACAATGTAAATGATGTAGGGAAAAATGTTTATGATTGGTTTAAAGTGCAGGATGTGGCAAATAAAATATATCAAAATATGGAAAGGCAATATGGACAGTCTTTTCCTGCTGATTTGACAGGATTGTGTTATAGCGGATCGGGGGATCCGTTTATACATTTACTGAACACCAAGCCAGAGATAGATACCAGCTCAATAGTGCTTGTTGGTACACCAATAAAGGAAGACCGGCAAATTTTGAACACAAATGTTGAAACTGTGGTAACATTATATGGAGAGAATGACTGGATATTCAAAGGATCAAATTCAGGATTAAGGCTTGGGACGAATTTCCAGAAATACAGATTATTTGAAAATAATCCAGTGCCTGTAACTGAATTTGAAATAGAGATATTAGGAATAGGACATCGGGATTATTTCTATGATCCGAATAATCCGGGTGATAGTCCTGAAGTCAAACAGAAAGCATCGAGATTTATAGCTGAAGTTACAAAATTTTCAAAGGACAAAAGCGATTTAGAGCGCTTTTTGCTTAATAATCTTGGAATAACGAGAGATTTAAATGGTAAATATACTGTTGATTTAGATAAGGTGGTTTATTGATGACTAAGAAGCGTAGAATGATAATAGGTTTGCTGATTTTAATATTTGTCTTTTTAGGGGGCTATGTTATGATGGTGAAGAACACTAAAAAAGATAATAAAGTTTTTACAACTGAACTCACAAAAGGACAGGCTGATTATTTCCAACAGCAAATGCAAGAAGTAGGTGTTCAATATGGATATATAGAGAAGGGGAAACTTTGCTTGGAGCGGAAAGATTTCAAAGGTGCTGTAAAGTGGTTTGAAATAGCTGAGGAAAAAGCTTATTCACATGCGACAAGGGCTATGGCTATACTTTATTTAGCTGATACATATGAGAAGAAAAGGGATTATGAAAAGGCATTAGAGTATATAATTTTAGACCGCGATAAGTATGTCAACGATTGGGCAAGAGAACCGATAGTTGAACGTGCTAAATATCTTGAATATGCTTTAGCAGGGGAATATGAGTTAGCAATAAAGCATGCCCAAAAAGCTCTCGATGAAGATGTGAAGATAAATAATGCTGGAAAACCGCGATCAGATTACATAGAACGCCTCAACGACCTCAAAGCATCAAAAGCGTATATTGAGAGTTTAAAAAATAATCACTAACCAACAGAAAGGAGAACAAATGAGAAAGTTATTGGTGCTGGCAACATGTTTAATGTTTGCGGGAACGGGAAATATTTTCGCGGAGTCTAAACTACAAGAGAAAGTAGAACTTCAAAGGCACACGGTGGAATTAGGAACTGAAATCTCTTATATCAGATACGAAGAACCGGGCACAATGAAAGAAACAGGTGCGATGTATGGAGCAGTCGCCTCTTATGCCTATCACAACAGGCTT
>JAHJBY010000023.1 GCA_018813285.1 Candidatus Omnitrophota bacterium | reverse complement strand
GTAGTAGGCGTTCTAACAGGTACTTTGGGTAAAAAGGTGATCGGGCGTAAGCTACTTTTACTTCTTCCTTGTTTCGGTTGTTTAATTCCAAACAAAGTAGCCTCACTTACTGGCACTATGATTGTTTGTGTTTTTTCTTCGGTTGTAGAAACAACCTTGTTTATCGCCGCGATAACCGCGTCCGAAAGAATGGACACATTAATCTTTGTTTCGTTTTCATCCGGTAAATCCGTTTCTTTTGTCCCTGTCCCACGGTAGAGTTCTCTATGTCCCCTATCTTCTGCTGAGGCGGCTAAAAATTCAGGTGAAGGAAGCCCAACCGGGCTTAAAACAGGCTGTGCACGCGTCCCGGGAAAGTTTTCTGAATAACGGTTTATTATCCTCCCTCCCTGCCACAACAATATGATAACGGATAATCCCAGTAGTACCACCCATATCCCGGGCGGGGCAATACTTAAAAATCCATGCGCGGCTTCAGGAAAAGCCTCGCTGATATTCCCGGTAAACAGAAACGGAATAAACGCGTATGACATAGGATATGTTTCAATTAATTTCTTGAGCCGTTTAAGCTGCCCGGCCAACTTACTGCCGGAAGAAGTCGGCTCATCAATTGATTTCGCTGAAATACAGAAAGCAGCGCCCAAAAGGCCTAATTCTTTCACCTCCTCAAAATTCTTACCTGCCCATTTTATCCCTAATAACCGTGCCTTGGCCGATACTTCGCCCGTGAAGGTATGGCTTGCGGTTTGTTTGCCTGCCTTTTCAACGTAATATTTTTCTCCATACTCCGAATCCCAACGCTTGCGACCGTTCTTATACTCCTTAAGGTCTTCCTTGGAAAAAAGCTGTATCCACCCGCCTACAAATTCTTCGGGGATGTCCATGGTTACACTGACTGTTTGCCCTTTCAAATTCGCGCGTCCCGCTGTCATCCCGGCTGGCGGGCTATAGAGCATATCCAAAAAGATCTCTGCCTGACTATGACCCGGTTCTCGATTGTTCAGGTCAAGTTCCACTACATAAGTTTTGGTTTTCTCGTCGTAATAAGCATCCACCGCGCCCAGTGTTGAAATATGCCGCTGTAACCGCCACAGCGAGTCCACGTCAACAGATATAAGCCGCCCCCTCGCTATTTCTTCTTTTTCCCATTCGGGTAATGTTTCAGAAATAGTTGTTCTTTCTTCATTAGTTCCCGCGGGCGGCGGCGAGGTGTCCCTGCCACAACCAATCACTGGAAAAAGAGATAAAAGAAGAGGCACGAGTATCAGGGAATATAGTTTTGAGTCAACCAACGATTTCTTTGTAGTGGCCCCCTTTCCATCCGATGCCGCGCCCGGTGCGGGTTGAGACAAGACGTCATCCTCAGCAACGTCTACTCCTCGACTTTCCAAACTCTTCTTGGCTTTCTTGAGATATCCCGGCAGTGTCGCGAAAGTGTTCTCGCTCGCCTGCGTAATCAAAAAACCGGATACTGCTACCACAGCAAGCACTACCCCTACAAACCCCATAACCTGAGGAACAACAGCAATGTTACTATTTGATATTGTACTGTTGGTTAGTATTGTAACAATCCCTGCGCCAATACTTATGACGGCACTGACCATTCCAGTTTTTCTGATATGCTTATTATTTTTAATCATGTCCGCAAGGATTTTTTCTACATCCTTTATGGTAACAAGTATGCCTTCTGTAACACGCTCTTTAATAAAATCGTCCCATAGTTTTTTGGTTTTTTCTTTTTTCTTTACCGTTGTGTAGACATCCTTGTTTATCGCCGCGATAACTGCTTTTGTAAGAATGGCCACACTAATCTTTATCTCTTTCTCAACTGGTAAATCCGTTTCTTTTTCCCCTGTCCCCCGATAGAGTTCCTTATATTCTCCCTTTTTCAGTTCTTGAAGGTATTTCTCGTCCGCTTCGGCCTTTTTTATGCCGGTTTTTTTCTCTATTTTGGACAGATCTATCTTTTTTCCCGAGGCCGCGTAATTGATAGCGCTGGCGATCGCGACAACGGCTTTGATCTTTTCCGTATCCCCTGTTATAGAAGGAAATTCCTTGTAGAGTTCTAATTCTTTAGCGTCCGCGTTTTTCGCCTCAAGTATCCATTCCAGTCTCGCTCGAAAAATGGTGTTGCTGCGTGTAGTCGGCTCGGCTGAATTAACAGTCACAAACCATGCCCATATCGCTTCGTTTATCAGGCCGTACCGGCCGCTGGGGATATTCGCTTCATCCTCTCCCGCTTTCCGGATTTCCGTACCGTCATACCATAAATGCCCGAACCCTTCAGGGCTTTTGAGCTTGAATGTTCCTTCCTTATTATAAGCTTTACCGTCCAGGTCCCCCATTACATGCTTGGCAACACGGAAGAAAACACCCCAGGCGACACTTACGGTCCGTCTGACGGGTTCCTTTTCGGTCCCGATATTGGCCTTAAACCACACGTCCTTGTCTTTGGCTCTCAGCTGGTCCCATTGGTTTACAAAGTCTTCGTGGATGATCAAGATATACTTTTCTTCCCCGTCTTCTTTCTTTTCGAGTATAACATCAATGGGGAGTTCCCCTTTTCTATAGGTAAAATACTCTTTTCTTATCTCAAGCTTATCGGCGGGTATATGCGCCTCGTATTCCATGAAATGTTTGAAAGCATCGATAAGGTTTGTCTCCTGCAGAAGAGGGTTTTTCTCCCACCCTTCCGGAAGGTTGTCATAGTCGGTTGTAACATTAAAGTCCACGTTGTATGGTGCTTCGCGGACATCGATCTGGTTTTCCCCGGTAAGAAACTGTGAGCCTTCAAAACCATCGCTATCCGGGTAGTCTTGTAAGGCTTCCATGCCCGCGCCTCTTTCCGTTAAAAGCTGTTTCTGGGCTATTGTCAACATCTCGTTTTTCGTAGCCGGATTTTGAGACCCCGGCGATATTCCCAACCCATACGCGATATTGTGCACCAGAAACGTGAACACGACTATTAAGCTGATCAGTTTTTTCATTTTATTTTGTCCTTTTGTTTGGTTTGCTCGTTCATACTTTTTTATAATTTACATTCATTTTAGCGTCTTCCCCTCGGAATGTCAACTTGTTTCAGTTAGCTTTTGTATTTTTAACTCAAGGCATATCAACGCGAAATAGCCGGTATCGCATGTTAGCGTGGTGTTGGGTGGGAGTTGCGTGGTTTGCCGTTTTGGCGGCTCGTACTAATCGATTAACATCTCCTTTAGGACATCTTTTATTTGTTGTATCGTAGTTTCTCCTATAGATCCCAGTTTCTTACTCAATCTCCCTCTATCTACCGTGCGTATTTGGTCTAAAACTACCCAGCCATCTTTATTTTTGAATTTAACAGGAACGCGGGTTGGATATGGATGTGTCTTTGTTGTCATAGGCGCGACTATTACCGTTAAAATATGTCTGTTCATTTCATTTGGGGAAATAACGACACACGGCCGAGTTTTTTTGATTTCATGCCCTTTTGTAGGATCTAACGATATGTGGTAAACTGCATATTGTTCAATTACCATCCCCAATTCTCCATTTCTAAATCCATATCGTCATCTATTAAGAGACGGTCCTCATTATTTTCACGCATCTTTTTAAATGCTTTTGTCCATTCCTCTCGAGTTTCTCTCTCAACCGGTGTGATCACTATCTTCGCCCCTTTAACTTCCAGATCTACTTCTCCTCTGATATGGCAAAGTTTCAAGAGAACTTTTGGGATCCTGATCCCTTTGGAGTTTCCTATGGGTATTACATGCACTTTCATGATTTCGCACCTCCCTTATTTGTAATTATAATGTAATTACATAATTTGTCAAGTAAAAAGTTCCATTTTTCCTTGATTTAAAAGTATTTTAGTGTATACTATATGTATGCCATACACATGTAGTATGCATTTTCTTGAAAGGATGAAAGAAAGAAGTATTTCAGAAAATGAAGTTAACCTGCTACTATTGGGCATAGTGGATACAATAACGATCACGAGTAAAAAAGATGAAGATGTCATGCTCGTAATGGGTTTTGTTCTGGATAAAGGGTTTGTGGTGGTTTTCAACAATGAGACAAAAAATCTCATAACCGTAAGACAAATGAGACAAAACGAGAAAAAACTTTTCAAGGAGACTTAAAAATGACCATTAGACACAATAAAAAACTGGACTCCAACCAAAAACTAAAAAACCAGGCAGAATATTACGATAAGGCCGATGTGGAAAAAGCTTTTGATCTGACAAAAATATCAAAGCACAAAGGCAAAATAAAAAGAGTCAATATGCTTCTTCCCATCAATGTTTTCCTCAAAGCCGACGAGATCGGCCGCATCACCGGAACAGGCTATCAAAACACCCTAAAAACAGCCATAGCCATAGGCCTTCATCAACTCGATGAAGAAATAATAGATGTCTCATCTACGGCGCTCAGATAAATTCCCCCCGCTACACTCTGATAAAAGGAGCCTTTTATTCGCAAAAGATTAAAAACTTAAACGAATAACGAATGGCAATATTCGTAGATTGTTGTCTTTTTACGTATGATTACAAAAAGGCGAGAGTGCCGTAGGTACGTGTAATTCAACTAAATATGAAAGTCTTTTTATCGGTGGTACGCTTTATCCCGTCGATTCTGGTACACTTTCAAACCGTCGTCCCCAGTCGTTCCCAAGAGGCAAGAGAGAAGAGGTTTGCGGTGCGAGATAAGGGCAAGAGATAAGAGCAACAGGAAGTGTCAAAGTGTCATCGCTCACTTCGTTCGCTGGTACCAAAGTGTAAAGAATAAAAATAGGGCTTATAATCGAATGCTGCTATTTTCTGACACTCTGATGCTTTGACATTCTGACACTTTAACATAGGAGGCACAGAGGGGCAAGGGTCAAGTCGGGACTAATAGATCAAAATTCAGGGGACCCATTTCAAAGTTTTAGATATTTTTATACCTTTTGAAGGGAATAGTGTTAAAGTATGAACCCCGGCGTTCAAATCTCAAAAAAGGTTTCGGGGGGTGAATTCTTTAACACCCTTCAAAAGGATAGAAAAATAGCTCCAGAAAAGCTTTGATGGGAAGGATTTTGATCTGTTAGTGCCCCAAATTACCGCTTCGTTTTATCTATCTCCGCGGCTTCTTCTGGGTCCTTTAGGTGCCAGTCTCCCGATCACAAGACAAAAAGTTTCCGAGTTATTCCTTTAATAACTTACCGATAATATTTCCAATTTCAACTATTTTTTTCATCGTATTTTCATCCGGCATTGGAATGTTTATCATCTTCTTGCCCGTTTCCTTATCCTGTACTATCTTAATCCCTGAAAAATGTCCCGTTGCGGGTAAAGACATTTCATCTCCATCTTCAAATTGTTTACTTAAGTTTTCCAATAAACGAGCGCCGGATCTCAATAAATTACCGGCCATTTGACTATGGAGCCCCGCGGGCATGCCCGTAGTACCTGTCTCTTCGCCCTTCGGGCGGGACCCTGATCCCGACGAAGCGTATCCCGGGTGAAATGAGGGAAGCGAAGGATCCTCTATAATTTCTTCCCTGGAATTTCGAGCGTCCTGAAGCGTCTCTTTGATCTCCTCTTGTGTCGGACGAAATATCCGGTTCTTATCCATCGTCCCCGAAACAGTCTCCACGGTCTTCATGAACTTATTAAACCGTGTCTCCCCCATAAACACCTCATCCCGGCCGCCGTCAAGTACCCCCGAAAACATCGAACGCTTAAACGCGAGAAGAGACAGCATCCCATGTTCAATAGATCCTTCCGTAATAAAATTAATCACCCTTACCGGTTTCTTCTGCCCCAGGCGATGTACCCTGCCGATACGCTGTTCCAGCACCGCCGGGTTCCACGGTAAATCCATATTGATGACAACCTCGGCACTTTGCAGATTAAGGCCGACACCCCCCGCTTCCGTTGACATAAAAACGCGGCAGTGAGGGTCTTCCTTAAACATCTTGATAAGTTCTCCTCTTTTCGAAGAAGAAACCCCGCCATGAAGAGACCTGAATTTCCATCTATTTTTATCCAACATTCCCGCTATCAATTCGATCATTCTGAGCCATTGTGAAAAGATCAATACCTTCGTATCCGGGCTCTCAAATATCTCTTTCAATTGTTCCTCTAATTCACCGATCTTACCACCATTCATTGTCGTTTTATCTATTAAATACGTGTTGTCGCTCACCATCCTCATATTCTGCAAAGCGCACATAAGGCGCTGTTTTTCCTCGTCAGTTAAAAAACCAAACCGCCTCCATTTATTGACGATACGTGTCACGATTTGCGCGTTTTCCGCGTGAATTGTCCTTTGCGGCTCTGCCATCGATACAAAATAGTTTTTGTCCACCCTCTCCGGAAGCTGGGGCAAGACCTCGTCCTTCCTCCGCCGGATAAGAACCGGTTCTAAAGACTTCCCGATATCATTGAGTTTTCTATATCCTGTCACCTTTCCAAATTCATCCGCTATTTGATGCGCGTGTAAAAACCGGAACAGGGGACCAAGATGATGCCTGTCAAGAAACTCCATAATTGAATGTAATTCTTCCAGGCGATTCTCAAGAGGTGTCCCTGTAAGCACGATCGCGTAGGGAGAGGAAAGCCGTTTCACAGAACGCGCCAACCGGGTCCTCCAATTCTTGATCCTCTGCGCCTCATCCAGGATGATTAAATCAGGTGACCAGGTTCCAATCACATCAACATCCCGATGTACAACGTCATAGTTTGTAATTTTGAAAAATTTCTCTTCTTCGTACAACATTCGCCTTTTGCGCGACAACCCCTGTATCGCGTGGACTGACCGATCACTAAACCGTTCAACTTCGTTAAGCCATTGATGTTTCAGGCTGGCCGGACAAACAATTAACACCTTTTCTACCCCGAAACACTTTGCCATAATCTCACTGGCCGCTATTGCCTGAACAGTCTTACCGAGCCCCATATCATCCGCTATTAAGCTTCTCCCGGCCATAGCGGCAAAAAGCGCGCCTTCCCGCTGGTATGGGTATATATCCCGTTTCAAAAGATTCTTAAACGCGGGATCCGTTATACCCCGGGCAAAAATCCTCTTTACACGTTTTTCCCGGTTATTTATATCCCGTTTCAACGCGATAAATTCAAGGGCGTCGTCATGATATCGCACATCATCATTCAATAATTTTACCCGCGTCATAAATTTATCAAAATGCCTTAACCCTTTCTCCGTTAAAACTCCATTTTCATCAAAAAAACGCGCGGCTGTTTCCTTTAGTCGGCTACTCGCCTGCCGTCCGGCCACAAATACGATTCTTCGTTCAGCCCCATAACGAAGCGTTACGGACGAATGTGCCGAAATATATCCTTCTCTTAACATCTGTTTCGCGCCTTTTTTCCTCTGTATTTTTCGCAACACAGACTCAATGTGTTTGCACGTTCCCAGAGTATTAACAGAAAAGTCCGGGCACGAACAATAATTAACACCCGCCGTCTCACCTCTTATTACTACACGATAAATTTTATCGGTTTGCGGATTTTTAACATCAAACGTGGAAAACACAGGATGGTCCCCTCTGTTTTTCATCCGAAACTTCTGTTTACCGGCCATCTGAACCCTGAGCGCCTTTTGCCAGTTTTCCAGAGACATCTTCTCCGGCTTCCGCGCATGCGAAATTTTCACCGCCGGTTTTTCCTTGTTCTTATTTTTTCTCTTCTTTTTTTCTTCGGCTCTTTCCACTTGATTACCTCCAATCAACCTCCTGATCCAGGCACAGTATGTTTATATAACATTTTTCCTTGTTGAGAATTATTTTTCTTGATTATATCACATCGCCAGAACGATTAGTCCCTTTTTGACGTTTGGCGTTCCTTTTTGTCGTATACCCGTTTGGCTTATATCGCGAGCGCGCGGGCGGCCCGGGCAAAGATATCATCAAGTTCGCCCGGGGTTGTCGATAACGGTAGAAAAAAGTAGATAATGTTTCCCAGCGGCCGCAGGAGCAACCCCTCCCGGAGGCCTTTTTTGTATATCCTAAGCCCGAGGCGTTCCTCTATCCCAAACGGCTCTTTTGTTTTCCGGTCTTTGACAAGCTCCAGCACACCCACGGCACCTATCGAACGGGTCTCACCCACCACGTCAAGCTCAGCCATGTCATTCAGGAAAACCTTGAGTTTCGCGTTTATCCGATCTACATTCCTCAATGTGCCCTCTTTTTCAAACAGGTCTATACAGCTGATAGCGGCGGCACAGGCTACAGGATTTGCCGTATATGTATGCCCGTGATAAAAAGTTTTGCACTCATGATAATCCGCGTAAAACGCGTCATATATCTTTTCTGTCGTGAGTGTTGCCCCGAGCGGCAGGTACCCTGAAGTGATCCCTTTCGAGAGACACATGAAATCCGGGTCTATCGCCGCGTATTCGGAGGCAAACATCTTACCGGTCCTTCCGAAACCTGTGGCGACTTCATCCACGATCAAGTGAACGTGGTATTTACGGCAAAGTCCGGCGATACCTTTAAGGTATTCCGCCGGATAGATGATCATGCCGCCGGCTCCCATCAAAAGAGGTTCGATAATCATGGCGGCGATCTCATCGGAATGTTCGTTCAACATGGATTCGGCCGCATGTAAGCAACCGAGAGAGCAATCGGCCTTGTCTTCTGACACCGGGCAACGATAACAATAAGGAGACGGGATTTTGTACACGTCCAAAAAAAGTTGTTCAAAAACTTTGTTGAAAGGTCCTATACCGCTCACGCTCATAGCGCCTATAGTATCTCCGTGATATCCGCGGTCGAGTGAGAGAAATTTATTTTTCCCTTTACAACCGGTATTTTTCCAATACTGAAAAGACATTTTCATGGCAACTTCCACAGACGTAGAACCGTTATCGGAATAAAAGACCTTCTTAAGCCCGGCCGGAGTTATATCAACAAGCCTCTCTGATAATCCCACGGCGGGCGCGTGTGTAAACCCCGCGAATAACGTGTGCTCCAATGAACTCAGCTGTTTTTTGATTGCGCGGATCATAGCCGGATGGCCGTGGCCATGGACATTACACCACCAGCTGGAAATTGTATCGTAATAGAAATTACCGTCATAATCGTACAGCTTAACACCTTTCGCTCCGGCCAGCGGTATCGGCGGCATATCCACACAGTCTTTCATCTGTGTATACGGATGCCAGTTCAGCATGAGATCTTTAGATACTAGATCATGTTTATCCATGCTGTCTCCATTTTTTCAATATTTTCCGCCCCATAGGAAGAAACATCCTATACAATCTCTCCGGATCATCTTCACGCGGCAGATCGCCGAGAATATCCACACCTGTGATTTGCCGCGTGATACGCGGGTTATCGGCAGTTATCTCCTCATTTTCGTCCTTACACATCCGGTTAAAGACCACACCGACGATATCCACGCCTCTCTTTCTCAAAGCCTCAACGGTAAGTACCGTCTGATTTATGGAACCGAGGCGATTCGCGGCGACTATTATCACAGGGATTCCCGCGTCTCCACACATATCTACGATCATCGTTTCCTCGTCCACCGGGACCATGACCCCTCCCGCGCCTTCAACGACAACCGCTTCAAATTCCGATTCGAGTCTTTTCCACGAACGAATGATCTTGTCGATATCTATAACCTTTTCCTCTATACGCGCGGCCAGATGCGGCGATGCCGGAAAATTTAAGACGCACGGTTCCATATCGCGAATATATCCCTCGTATTCGTCCCTTGTTCTCATCATCAATTTGAGATGCGAATCGATATCCTGGGAGAAACCGTCACATCCGGTCTGTATCCACTTCTGCGTAGCGGTCCTCAGGCCTTGTTCCAAAAGAAACCTGGCCAAAAGTCCCGTGACTACCGTTTTGCCGACACCCGTGTCAGTACCTGTGATAAAAACAGATCTGTTATTCATGTCGTCACCGGCCTTTCTTTTTTGCCCCACAGAAAAACACCTGATGGGCCGCGATGATACCGCCGAACTTTTCCCGATATATCCTTTCCAGGTCTTTCAACGCGTCTTTTCCGAGATACACCCCGCCGCCCAAACCGGAACCGCTCGTGCCGCTAAATTTGATGTCTCTTAAAAAATCTAAAAGAGACGGGAACTTTGCCCTGTAAACTTTCTCCCGGAATTCCAGAACGTTAAAATGCTCCTCAAGAACACGTTCTAATATTTCACGCGTAACGAATTTAGCTGAACTCAGCCAGCGGTTTTCCCCGAAATACGCCGTCAATACTTCCTGAAATTCGCGGAAAGTCCCCGGCCCATATATTGAAAAACATATACTGCCTCCGGTCAAAAGAGTATTCGCCAGCCGAGCCGGGGCGGCATTCATGTCATCGAACCATTGGAAACTCGCGTTCGAAGCGATGAGATCAAACCGCTCATCAAGCGGCATTTTCTCGCCGTCGGCCTCCATAAAGACCACGTTGCCGCCCGCGAGCTTTTCTCCGGCGAGATCCAGCATATTGCCGGCTATATCCACTGCGGTGATCTTCGCGTGAATGTATTTTTCGGTTAAAAACCGTGTGAATACACCTGTACCGCACCCGATCTCGAGTATGTTCGAAAACGATCCGTCAGGCAACATGCCGGCCAGTTCTCCGGCACACTCGGCCTGTATTTTGGAGTGCCTATCATAATAGCGGGCATTCTTTGAAAAATTATTTATTACCGTTTTCTTGTTCGTCATTGTCTATACCATAAACCCGAAATCAGGGTGTAAAAAAGCCGGGTGTCCAACGCCCTCAAGCCTGTTAAAAACAACGCCGGGAAGGTTTTCCTTTACGGACGCGGCTTCCTGTATATTGACTATGGCGTCATTCGCCCCATGCGCGAATTTGATCCTTCCCACATATCCGATGAGTCTTTCCTCGGGCAGAGGGTTGTCTTTCAGAAAATCCAACTGCCGGATCAACGCGCCGGTATCCGGGTTTTTCAAATACCTCTTCTTCAAATCGGAATTGAACCAGTCAATGTCCGCGGAGTTATTCCCCCGGAAACACTTGCGGTAAAAACCATCCAGATAGGCTTTTATGTCCGTTTCCACGTACTTTTTCATCCGGCCGATCTCACCGGCTGAATACCCGTTCTTCACGCCGATAAAAACCGCTTTCTTTATCAAATCGGGATGTTTTGCCATGAAATGGGCCCCGAGTATTCCCCCGAACGACCAGCCGATCAGAGTAGCATCCGCCCACTCCAGGTTCCGCGCGAGACACGCGAAGAAATCGTCGATATCGATAACGTTGGGAACCAGATAATTGTACGCTATATCTAATTTGTCGAATATGTGATAATCGGTCGCCCATCCCGGAAGCAATACCGCTCTTGCCATCTTTCCCCTGTCTATGTACTTGAATGAAGTAGCCATTTTTAATATCAGTATTTCGAAATATCTTCCACGAATTTATCCAGAAGGTCTCTGCCGTGATTTGATGTAACCGAAAGCCTGAGACGAGCGGTTCCTTCCGGAACCGTCGGCGGCCTGACCGGCGTGACCCAATACCCCATGCGCTTGAGATACGCGGCAAGCCGGATCGTGTCTGCGGCGTCTCCTATAGTAACAGGAACGATCTGTGACCGTCCTCCGGCCCTAAAACCTCTATCTTTCAGCCTGTTCCTGAAATATTCCGCCTCCGCCAGCAGGCGCGTCCGCGGCGCCGGGTTCCGCCTTACAATGTCCAAGGCCGCGATATTCGCGTTTATTACCGGTACCGGCAAAGCGGTGGAATAGATAAAACTACGGCAAGCGTTCACCAGATAATCCCGGATCGCCTTAGATACCGCCACATACGCGCCAAAACTACCAAGGGCCTTACCGAACGTACCCATAACGATATCGGTATCTCCCCCGGCGTCCTCATCCGCGAGGAGACCCCCGCCGGATTTTCCGAAAACGCCGGTAGCATGGGCTTCATCCGCCATTAACATGCAGTTGTGTTTCTTCTTTAAACGGATAATATCAGCGATGGGAGCCCTATCCCCGTCCATGCTAAAAACTGTCTCCGTTATTATCAACGTGCCGTTGTATTTCGCTCTTTCTCTGGAAAGGAGCCTCCCCAAGTGGTCCATATCGTTGTGTCTGAACCTGAAGAGGCGCGCTCCGGAAAGTTTTATACCGTCCACAATGCTGGCATGATTGAGCCGATCTGAAAAGATAACGTCACCCTTACCGCATAACGCGCTTATTACGCCGACATTCGCGTGGTACCCTGAATTAAAAATCAGGGCCGCGCGCTTGTTCTTCAGGCGGGCGATCTCCTCTTCCAGGCGATGGTGCGAGGCCGTGCTCCCTGTCATGAGCCGCGACGCCTGAGACCCGAAAACCGGGGCAGCGGTCTCCCGAACGGCTTTGATAATATCGGGATGGCATGAAAGCCCCAGATAATCGTTGGAAGAAAAATTAATGTATTCCCGGCCGCCGGCAAGAACGCGGCCGCCCGGAAGGGACTCAACTTCCGTAAGTTCCCGGAGAAGCCCTGCCCGCGCGCGTTCTTCCAAAAACTGTTTTATCCGTTCTTCCACAAACGCCTCACCTCTTCCGCCAGCGCGAGATCCTCGGCTATCGTACGTCCAGCGACCGTAAGATATCCACCCACCATCATGCCGTTCGCACCGGCCATGTACATCAATGCGCCGAAATCCTTTAAAACTATCTCTCGCCCTGCAGCGACCTTCACGTCTTTCCCTTCCATAACTATCCGGAAGAGGGCTATTGTCCTGATCACATCGAACGGGGCCATCATCCCCGTTCCCTCCATGGGAGTACCCCGGACGGGGATCAGGACATTTAAAGGGACCGCGTCCACATCAAGTTCTTTCAGAAGGAACGCCATCGCGATACGATCAAGCCAGGTCTCACCAAGCCCTATTATACCTCCTGAACAAACTTGGAGCCCCGCGCCTTTTGCTGCCTTTATCGTGTTTATTCTCTCGGCGTATTCATGCGTCGAAACTATCTCCGGATAAAACCGGCGGGAGGTCTCGATATTATGATGATACCGCGTAAGGCCGGAATCTTTTAAAGCGTGAAAATCCGTTTCATCCAAAGCCCCGAGAGAAGCGCATACGGTGATCCCTGCATCATTATTGATCTTGCGGATGGCGCCGCAGATAACATCCAGTTCAGGCCGGGTTAATTTGTTTCCGCTGGTAACAATGCCGAAACGGCTGGCGCCATTGCCTTTGGCTTCGCGAGCGGCCAGGGCGATCTCTTCAGCGCTTTTCAAAGGGTATTCAGGGATATGCGTACAATGACGCGCGGATTGGGCGCAAAATTTGCAATCTTCCGGGCACGCGCCGGATTTCGCGGCGACTATCCCGCATAGTTCTATCCCGCTGCCCGCCTTTTCCCTGCGGACGCGGCTGGCCTCAATAATAAGTTCTTCGAGAGGCGCCGACAATAACTTTTCTATCCCTGCCCTATCCATATTGTAAACAATATTACAACCATTGGTTTACAATTGCAAGGAATATAAGGAGCTAACAATAGAAAACACAAAAAGGGGTCACACCTATTTTTCCGGTCTTCCCCTCATCCTTACATTAAAAATAGGTGTGACCCCTTTTCTTTTTAAAAATAGGTGTGACCCCTTTTTGTTTAACTCGATATTTCGAAGTATTTTTTGATGAGTTTCGTGTGGCTTTCGAATGGGATCTTGGGCAGGTCGACACGAGATACAAATCTTGCCTCGGCCGCGTCATCTCCGGGGGCCGGCTCTCCTTTCCCGACGATCACCTCTATCCCGACAACGAGGACCGCTCCGTACATGCCGCTTTTTTGGATATGGGCACCGATAACCCGTCCGGCGCGGCCAGAAAGGCCGGTTTCTTCCCACAGTTCTCTTACAGCCGCTTCGGAAAGAGTTTCGTCCATTTCAATGAACCCTCCCGGGAGACACCACTCCCCTTTACGCGGCTCGATCGCCCTTTCTATCAGGAGCAGGCGCCGCGCGTCGTCGGTGACAAGGCATGCCGCGGCCGGAAGCGGGTTCCGGTAGCATATCTTACCGCAATTACCGCAAACCAGGCGTTCTCGCCCGTCCAACGGTTTTTTTTCAAGCGACGAACGGCAGATGGGACAGTACTTGTAGTCTTCCATAATGATACATTCGGCGGCGCCCTTCGCTATCGCTCCCCTTACGGCGGGGATACATGTGAGCCGCTCCCTATCTGGAAATCCCAGGCTTCAGCCCGGGGAGTTGAAAGGATTCATCGGCTTAAAACCTTGCTGTTAATCTTCTTTGAACACGGCGCCCGTTGAAGCCGATGTCACTTGTTTAGCGTACCGATAAAGGCAGCCTTTTTTTATTTTGTAGTCGGGATGTTTCCATTCACGAAGCCGCGCATTGATCTCCGTCTGGTCCACAACAAGGTCGAGTCTTTTGTTAGGGATGTCGATCCGGATCGTGTCACCCTCACGCACAATGGCGATGGGTCCCGCTTCCTGCGCTTCCGGCGAAACATGCCCGATAGCGGCGCCGCGCGTGCCGCCTGAAAATCTGCCATCCGTAATAAGCGCGACATCCTTATCCAGGCCGACTCCCACGATAGCGGATGTAGGCCCAAGCATTTCACGCATACCCGGTCCGCCCTTCGGCCCTTCATATCGGATCAATACCACGTCACCATTTTTTATTTTTCCGCCAAGAATGGCTTTCATGCCGTCTTCTTCCGAATCGAATACACGCGCGCGGCCTTCATGCACAAGCATTCTTTCCGATACCGCCGATTTCTTCACAACGGCGCCGTCCGGCGCAAGCGATCCGAATAAAATACTCAAACCTCCATCCGGAGAATACGGATCATCAACCGGCCTGATGACCTCCGGATCGCTGTTCTTTGCCAGATGTATGTTCTCTTTAACGGTTCCGGCCGTAACGGTCCTAAGATCCAGATCGATAAGTTTCTTTTTGTTCAGCTCCGCCATGACCGCCGGGATGCCGCCGGCTCTGTCCAGGTCCTCCATGTGCTTCTCGCCTGCCGGTGATATTCTGCAAAGGTTCGGGGTTTTCGCGCTTATCTCGTTGAATAAATTCAGGTCCAACTTTATCCCCGCCTCATTGGCTATGGCAGGCAGATGCAGAACGGTATTTGTGGAACTACCCAAAGCCATCTCAACCGTCATAGCGTTCCTGAAAGCCTTCTCCGTCGCTATGTCGCGCGGCTTGATATCTTTTGTCACCAGTTCCATTACCTTCATGCCGGCCATTTTCGCTAAGCGCGCCCTCTTCGCCGAAACCGCGGGAATAGTGCCATTCCCGGGAAGGCTTAAGCCGAGCGCCTCGGAAAGACAATTCATAGAGTTCGCCGTAAACATACCCGCGCATGACCCGGATCCCGGGCAGGCGTTATCTTCAAGCTCTTTCAATTCCGCGTCCGTAATGTTACCGGCGTTCCTGGCCCCGACGCCCTCAAAAACTGTTATGAGATCGATAGCCTTCTTGTTCTGACATCCGGCCATCATCGGCCCGCCGCTCACCATTAAGGAAGGAATATTCAGCCTTAGCATCGCCATCAGCATGCCGGGTACGATCTTATCGCAATTGCAGACGGTCACCAGACCGTCAAACGGATACGCCGTTCCCATAATCTCGACGGAATCGGCGATAAGTTCGCGTGATATCAGAGAATATTTCATGCCCTTATGCCCCATGGCAATACCGTCACATACGCCAATTGTGTTAAATTCCATGGGCGTCCCGCCTGCTATGCGCACTCCGGCTTTCACCGCCTCGACTATGGTTTTAAGGTGATTATGCCCCGGGATGACTTCATTAAAAGAGTTTGCGATCCCGATTATAGGCCTTTCAATTTCTTCGTCCGTATAAGCGAGAGCTTTTAAAAGAGAACGGTGCGGCGCCCTCTCAAGTCCTTTTTTCATCTGATCCGAACGCATATTTTCCTCCTGTTCAGCTTTCAGCTATCAGATATCAGCCTTCAGCTTTTCCTTGAACCCATTCACTATTCACTACTCAATACGGTATAAAATTCGTCTTCTCATCCAATTTTAATATGAATGCCGCTAAAAGCCTGGCGGCGTTTTCCATGTCTTTCAGATCCACCACTTCTACGGGACTATGCATATTCCTGTTCGGGATGCTCACAAGGCCTGTCGCCACTCCGCTTTTGGTCAATTGCATAATATTCGCGTCCGTCCCCGTCCCCCGTGATATCCCCTCGACCTGATAAGATATTTTTTCCCGTTTAGCGGCGGCAACAAGAAGTTCAAAAACTTTCGGGTTGATATTCGGGCCGCGCGCGATGACGGGGCCTTTGCCTAACGCTATTTCGCCGATATGCTTTTTATTCATGCCCGGCATGTCCGTCGCGAACGCGACGTCTATCGCTATTCCGACGTCCGGCGATATGCCGTAAGCACTGGTCCGCGCGCCCCTGATACCGATCTCTTCCTGCACCGTCGCGACACCATGGACAGATGCTTTTAATTTTTTTCCCGCGAGAAGCCTCAGACACTCACTCACCACAAACGCGCCGGCGCGATCGTCGAGCCCTCTCCCAGCGACCCTCGTCCCTTTCAGTTCGTCAAAGCCAACTGCCGGAACGGCAGAGTCCCCGATCGAGACCGAGGACAAAACCTCTTTATCGTTCTTCGCTCCGATATCTATCCACATATCCTCTATCTTCGCGACCTGCTTCCTTTCTTCCTGAGTCTGGTGATGAATGGGTTTTCTTCCCACTATGCCGAACACATCTCCGTTTTTTCCTTTGATCCATACCCTTTGGCCGGGGACAAGATGGAGATCGACTCCTCCGATCGCGGAAAAATATATGTATCCCTCTTTGTCGACATATTTGACCATGTACCCTATTTCGTCTATGTGACCGGCAAGCATAACACGCGGACGGCCGGAAGCGTTCATGACGCCTATAGAGTTGCCATGCACGTCAACGCTGACGCTATCCGCGGCGGCCTTCGTCCGCCTCTTCCATACGGCCGCGGCTTCACCCTCGGAACCGGAAGGTGAATGGCTATTTATCAGTTTTTTTAAGAAATCCAATGATTCTGTTCTCATTTCGCTCCTTTTTGGAATTATAATAGTATCTTATTCGTATGCCGTACCCTTCAACTTTTCAACATACAACTGCGCTGACTGAGCGGCTATCGCCCCATCCGCGCAGGCGGTTATAACCTGATTTAACGGACGCTTGCGGCAATCACCGCAGGCAAAAACCCCGTCCCGGCGGGTTCCCATCGCCTCATCTGTGACTATTTTCCCTTTCTCATCAAGTTCCGCCGCGTTGCCGATAAATCCGGTGTTCGGAACCCACCCAGTGAAGATAAAAACACCATCCAAAAGAAGTTCCCGTTTTACATCTGTCTTGACGTTTTTTATTCGCACTTTTTCAACTTTGTCAGTACCTGATATCTCTTCTATAACGGAATCCCAGATAAAATCCATCTTGTCGTTGGCAAAAGCACGTTTCTCGACGATCTTTGCCGCGCGCAGCCTGTCGCGCCGGTGTATTACCGTAACTTTTTTCGCGAACCTGGTAAGAAACAACGCTTCTTCGATAGCGGTGTTGCCGCCCCCTACCACCATTATTTCTTTGTCCCTGAAAAACGCCCCATCACATGTAGCGCAATATGAAATACCCATTCCGGAAAATTTATCCTCGCCGGGAACTCCAAGTTTCCTCGGCCGCGCGCCGGAAGCGATTATGACCGAGAGGGCTTCTATTTTTTCTTCGCCATATTTTATTTGCCATACGGGGTGTTCCCCGTCCTGTCTTCTACCCAAGCTGTCTACCGTACCGCTAACGCACGCAAGACCAAAAGAGACCGCCTGATCTTTCATCACGCTTGTAAGATCAAAACCACCCGTTTTTTTTACCCCGGGATAATTCTCTATGTCATCCGTCATCGTGAGCTGTCCCATCACCGACAAGCTTTCTATCATAACAGTCTTCATATCCGCGCGTGCTGAGTATATCCCGGCAGTAAGCCCCGCGGGTCCGCCGCCGATGATAGCTATATCATACACTCTCTCTCCTCCTGTCTTAATTTCCTCCATGATCCCTTTCTCCAAATATTTTTGTTCCGATCCGCACCAGATTCGCCCCTTCTTCTATTGCCACGCGATATGAATTTGTCATCCCCATTGAGAGCAATTTCATCTCGACACCGGGAACACTTGAAGCCGATATTTCCTCAAACACCCGGCGGGCACATTTGAAATACGGCCGGGAAACTTCCGGGTCATTAGAAAAGGGGCCCATTGTCATGATACCCATTATCTTCACCCCGGGAAAACATGATATTTTCCTGACAAGCTCCGGCACATCTCCGGGAAACACCCCAAACTTCTGTTCTTCTTTGCCGCTGTTCACCTCGATCAGGACCGACATCTCTTTCGCCAGCTGAACGCATCTTTTGCTGATCTCTTCAGCCAGGCCTATGGAATCAACGGTCTCTATCATGTCAAACAGCTGAACAGCTTTCTTTACCTTATTCTTCTGCAAGTGGCCTATGAAATGCCATCTTACGCCGCCGATGCACGCTTTAGCCTCTTCCGCCTCCTGCACATAATTTTCGCCTATTATTCGTACGCCCGCGGCAACCGCCTCTTTTATTTCTTCGGGAGACCGCGTTTTAGCCGCGGCCACCAGCTCCACACCATCGGGAAGTCCATCCAGGACCGTTCTCACATTATCGGCTATAGAGGATCGCCGCGAGGCGCTATTCATGAAGCTGACCTTTCAAATGTCCAGACTTTGAGGATTGCTATTTACACTATGATCTTTTGGTTCATGTATAGTTTTCATATTGCTAATGGCACCTCTTTCTTTCAGATTCTTATATATCAAAAGCCATGCACAATTCATGTTTTTGTCTATTTCGCATTTACCGTCCTTTGCCCCTCCGCATGGACCGTTCAGGAGGGCCTTAGGACAGCAAGTAACCGGGCAGATGCCGCCGGTCTCTCCAAGCATACAATCACCGCAAAGAGAGCATCTCTGTTCAAACCTGCCCCCCTGAAGCGTAAGTTTAGTGATCTCGCCCTGAAATAGCGTATTGTTGCCCGGATACACCCTTACCCCTTCCAATGCCTCAGAAACAGCCTGTGTGCCGCCGCCGCAGGCAAGAGATAAAACCGCGTCGGACTCGTCTATAACAGCCCGATATTTACGACAAAAACGCTTCACTTCCAGCATATTGCAGGCCGGATCAAGAACAACGCTTCCTGTAACCTCTTTATTATTCGCCTTTAAGAGTTTTTCCAGCTTTTTTAGCTCTTTTTCTCCGCCGGTCCTGCATGTCGTGGCACAAAGAGAGCACCCCGCGAGAAATACCTTTCCGGCATCCTTGATGGCAGCCAGTATCTCTTCTATCGGCTTCTGTTTAGTTATTATCATACTTACATCCTTACTTCAACACGGCATTCTTTGATCAATACTCCATACTTCTCTTTCGCCGTGACGAGTATTATATAGCGTATCCGATAAATAGGCAACAGGAGCCTTCAGTTCGAACGTGCCCATAGCCGAAATATTTGATCTTCATGGTTTACAAAATCAGGTTCAGCAATCCGCCCACTACGGCCGCCGTTAACAGCATCAAACCTGCCGATTTTATCATGTCTCGGATGCCAAGCTCTCGCAACATAACGATAAACGTCGCCAGGCATGGAAAATATATCGCGAGCACCGTACACGCGATAACAAGCTGTTTTGTCGTTAGGCCCAACGGGCGCAGCATTCCCACAGCGACATCTTTCCGAAGGAACCCGATAATCATAGCCGAAATTGTTTCTTTAGGAAGCGACCATAAGCCGTTAAGAACGGGCGCGAAAATATTGGATAACCAATTAAAGATCCCGGAAATATAAAGGATGTTCACGAATAGAATGCCCAGCAGCACATACGGGACCGCCTCTCCCAAAAATTCGGATACACGCATCCATAATTTCTTAATAATCGCCGCGGGTTTGGGCATTCTGTACGGCGGGATCTCCCACAATATCTCGGGGCTCCGCCCTTTCATGACACGGTTCAAAATAAAACCCTTCACCACAAAAACCGTAAAAAGAACGCCGAAGATCAACGCCACATACTCGCCGCCTCTTGAGCCGACCAACCCCACGATCATGGCTATCTGCGCCATACACGGCACCGCTATGGCCATCAATGTTCCGGCAATAAACTTCTCCCGGCGGCTTTCCATAAGCCTTAGCGCCATAGCGCCGGGCACATTGCATCCAAGCCCCAGAATAAACGGAAGGATAGCATAACCATGCAAACCAAGCTGATGCATCAAATTGTCGACCTGGGTGGCAAGCCGGGGTAAGTATCCAAGATCCTCAAGTATCCCCAATATAAGGTAGAAGCTTATGATGTACGGCAGCACTGCCGCCAGGGGAACATAAAGACCGGCAGTAAGCAAGCCAAAGGATTGCCCGAAATCCACTTCACCGGCCACTAACTTTCCTATCAAAAGATCATGAACAATTCCGTTCTCGCCAAGATAGGAGCTAAGGCTCGTCATAAGCGGCCACCATATCTTCTCGAACAATGGATCCATTACATAATTTATTAGTCCTTCGGCTATGAAAACTATGGCCCGAAAAGAGAAGTATACAACAAGAGCGGCGATGGGTAATCCTGTAACAGGACGCGTGCTTATGTCTTCCAGCCGTTCAAGCAGCGTATGATGATGGTGACGCAATTTCTGGGAGACATCAAGCATCTTGCCGATCTCTTCCCATTTATGGTCGCGGTCAAGCTTCGGGAACTTTTTCACTTCGGCTTCCGTGAGCCGCTCTACCAGTCTTTTTATGCCGACCCCGGTCAGGCCGCATGTCGCGACAACCGGTATGCCGAGTTCTTTCTCAAGCCTGGCAACATCTATCTCTATCCCCTTGTGGCGCGTCTCGTCCCACATGTTTAGAGCGACTACGACCGGAACACCTCTCTCCTTAAGTTCAAGCGTAAGAAAAAGATTCCGTTCCAGGTTGGTCGCGTCAACTACATTGATGACCACATTCCCTTTCTCCAGCATCTCCATCGCCACTTCTTCGGCCCGGGAAAGAGAATGGAGGCTGTATACGCCGGGAACATCCATAAGCATCGCGATCTCTCCGGCTCCGAACTTCATCTCACCGTGGCTGAATCCGACAGTAGTCCCGGGATAATTGGAAATGGCGACCCTCGCGCCTGTCAAGCGAGAAAAGATAACACTCTTTCCCACATTAGGGTTTCCCATCAACAATACTTTTTTATCGCCTCCTGACCTCGCGTCCTTCATTCTTCCACTATTATTCCTTTAGCCATGCCGTGGCCGATAGCCATCTTGGCTCTACCGACTTTAAGAGTGACCGGGCCTTTCCAAAAATGGGAACTTATTTTTGTCACTTTCACGCCGGGGCGTATCCCCATGGACTCCAACCGCATTTTCATGTTCGTCGTGCCTTCTACTTCTTTTACAACAACAGTTCGATCTGTATCAAGCTCAGTTAAGCGCATTTTGAGAGGTCCCTTTCTTTTTTTTCTTTGCTGTGGTTATTTTCAGGACAATTCTTGGATCTTCTCTTTCATCTTCCGGTCATTGGGAAAAAGCCGGCCTATCTCCATAAATACCGAACGGGCTTTCTCGTTCTCGCCGAGGGCTTTATAACTGTACGCGAGAAAGGAAAGCACTTCTCTCTCCTGAAATTTGTCGTGCAGGGATCCGGCAAGCAGCCTTTGCGCGCGTAACAAAACCCTTATCGCGGCGTCGTAATCTTTTGTATCCTGAAAATAAACACGTCCAAGTTCGGCGTTGATCTCCCAGGAATCCGGATTGTTCTTTAAACCTTCACGCAGGAAATTTACCCCCTCCCGTGTTTTTCCCAGCCTGTCAATGACCCAGTACGCGGCAATAACACATGTCTGAACATTGTGGGGATCTATCTTCACCGCGTAATATAACCATGGGATTATTTCCTTGACCTCGTCCTGTTCAAGATGCATATGCTCTGTTACACCGATCTCTTCAGGGATCCGCAAGAAGATGTTAGCCCTGTTTGCCCCGGGGGCATTCTTCTTGCGATCCTGATACTCATCCATGTGTTCATGGCGATCGTCGGCATGCCCGATGCCACGATGGAAATAACGATCCGCCGCGAGGACCGAGACCGCCGAAAGAATAGATTGCCCTTCACCAAGAAATTTGAGATAAAAAGGGATATCCGCCATCCCGCGACCCGTAAGAAAAGTGTGGTTGTACGCGTCGACCGCGGGCGCGAACACAATAAGCAATTCAAGCCAGATCACAAAAACAAAGATCCCGATCCGCTTCAAAGTTTTTTCCTCCCAAAAAGCCTGCCGGCAAAAAACAACAGTCCGGCACAGTACACAACGGTATAAGCTGTCACCGCGGCAACCACCCAGAGCGGCAGCGGATCCCATGCGTGGGTAAGTCGTACGCGAAGATCAAAAAAATCAAAATGTGGAAGCAAATAGTAAACCACCCCCAAACCGAGGGTCTCGATCCCTTTTCCGGCCAGGACCGCGTCCCGCAAGAGATCGGAAAAACTGATCATAAAAAAATATATCAGGAACGTGATAGCAACGTTAGCCGAAGTCGTAAGAAATACTGAAAAGAACACCGTCAGAGCTGAAGCCACAGAAAGGAACATTATTCCGAAAAGAAAACTCTGTATCAACAGGATCGCCTCCGCCCTCCCCGCCTCGGTAAAACAGAATAAAACAAAAACACCGAAGTATAGCGTGAAGGTTATGGCGGAAATCATAACCGCGCCGCAAAATTTTCCGGATACCAGCATAGACCGGCTGACGGGTTTCGCGAGAAACGGGTAAACCGTACCGGATTCTATTTCAGAGGGTATTTGTCTGGCGGAGAACGTAACGCAAACTATGAACGATAAGAGCATCACCAGCGTATACCCGAAATCTCTCATGTACCGCGAAATGCCTTCGATATCAAAAAAAGTCTGTGCCGACAAAAAACCGAGCAGAACGAGCATAAGGATAAAAAGGACATAAAAATCTTTTTTACGCAGTAATTCCAGAAACATCCCGCGCACTATAGCCGCTATGGCTCTCATTGTTGTCTCCTTTTAGATACCGTCTAACGCATAACGCCGGACGCATAACGCCGGACGCATAACGCAGGACGAGATGTCGTTTTGCGTCTCGCGTTTCGCGTCTTGCCTCTATCCTTTTTCCGATCCCTCTATAATCTCAAGAAAATAACCTTCAAGTGTCTGCTTTTCGCCTTTCGCGCTGAGAAAACCTGAAAGGAGACCTTCTTTAAGAACACGGCCTTTGTTCAAAATGGCAACCCTGTCGCTTACCAGCTCAACTTCAGAAAGTTCATGAGACGAAAAAAAGACCGTTTTGTTTTTATCACGCAACGATATCATGACTTCGCGCATCTTTTTACGCGCGATCGGATCCAACCCGCCCGTTGGCTCATCAAGGATCAGAAGGTCCGGATCATTGATAAGCGCCTGCGCAAAACTGACTTTCTGTTTCATGCCCCTGGAAAAAGTGCGCATTTGTCTGCCGGCGCTTTCCGATATGCCAACCATCTCCAGCAACTCATTTATTCGTCCCGTCAAAATTTTCCTGTCGATACCAAAAATATCGCCGTACATGTATAGAAGTTCGCCGGGAGTAAGGTACCGGTAATAATCGGCAATTTCCGGCATATACCCTATTTTCATCCTGGTCCGGGGAATAGCCGGGATACCGCCAAAAACGGAAAGAGTGCCTATTTGTGGGGTAAGTATTCCAAGCAGTAATTTTATCGTAGTGGTTTTACCGGCGCCGTTTGGTCCCAAAAAACCGAATATCCCGCCTTTTTTCACGGTAAGGGTTATGCCCCTAAGTGCTTCCCATTTCTTTTTACCGGCTCCATACGCGTGAAAAAGATCTCTGATCTCTATAACTGATTCCATTTATCTCCTTTTAACTGACAACCGGGATATAACCCCGCGGCTGTCAGTCAGACAAAAAACCGAAGTAGATCTATAAGCCGGATTCTGTGGACAGGTGTTACCCCGCCCGGCGACCATCCATCTGGACCCGTCATTGCTGACAAGGTTCTTGCGGCCTACCCGGAAGTAATAGCGAGACTAGCCGCCTCGCACCGGAAACTCCGGTTCCTCCCCTATTTGGCTTTGCTCCGCGTAGAGATTGCCGCGTTTCACCCTACTTCGCCAATCAACACGCAGGATTAAGGTATGGCTTCCGAGAGGTAAACCCTCTACCACACGACCATCAGTCCTCAGAAGTTCTACCTCCGCCTACATATCGAAGAACGAAGTAGACTCGTCTCTGTGGCTCTTATCCTCACCTCACGGTGGACGGGAGTTACCCGCTACGCCGCTATCGGAGTCCGGACTTTCCTCTCCCCGCAAAAAAACGGAGAACGACCGCCCGATCTACTTCGACCAATGCACTAAGACATAATTAACAAAGAGCTTCAAGATCAATGGCCCTATTCACAAGACCATCGGCCTTATCATTTTCTTCCCGCGGTATTTCACGCACTTCTACTTTATCAAACCCCCGAAAAAGATTCAAGATCAGATCACGAAACTTCAACAGGTTCTGATCCTTTACCTTATATTTGCCCATTATCTGTTTCGCGACAAGTTGGCTGTCGGTATTTATAACTACTTTGCTCGCCTTTCGGTAAAGCGCTTCCTGTAGAGCATAGACCACAGCCAGATACTCAGCAACGTTATTTGTCGCCTGACCGATATACTTTGACACCTCAGCTACTACTTGCCCCTTCTCATCAAGCAAAACAACACCTATCGCCGCGGGTCCGGGATTTCCCCGGGCACCGCCATCCGTATAAGCGGTTAATATCTCGTATTTGTGACTCATGGGTACCTGACGCTAATGGACGCGGCCGACAAGAGGATCAATCTTCAGCATAAAGTATTCTTGAACAATTCTCGCAAATAACCAACTTCTTATGCGACCGGACCTCGTTGATCACCTGTGGGCGCAAACGCATATTACACTCTTCGCACATTTCCCCGTTTATCTTTGACAACGCGTGCTTCCCACGGTTTTCCAGCACACGCTCATACATACTTAATAATTTACCCTCTATCGCGCCTATCAGCGCGCCCCGTTTCCGCGACAGTTCGCTAAGCCTGTCCGAAACTTTCTTTTCTTCTGATCGGATTAGAGATCGTTCCGCATCACTTTTTTTTACTTCCTCTTCGAAAGCTTTTTTCTCTTCCGCGCACTTAGACTGAACCAGCTCTATCTTATCCAGAGCTTCAATGATCTTCTCTTCTATAAGCGATACATCAGCCTTGACACTCTCTATTTGCTCTAACATAACCGAATATTCTTTGTTCGTTTTTATCAACGCAAGTTCACCTTCATGCTTTTTTATTCTTTCTTCACCGGAAGCCAACTCGTTCTCTTTTTCTCCTTTCTCGACCTGCAATTGTTTCAAAGCGCTCTCTGCCGCATCCATGCCGGTTTTCTTTCCGGCGAGCACCTGATCTATTTCTTCCAGCTTCCGCGGAAAATCCTCTTTTTGGAACTTGAGATCGAATATTTCTGAATCAACGGATTGGAGGTCAATTAGTTTTGAGAACTGTTCTTTAATATCTGCTTTTATAGTCATCCTTTCCTTTCTGTTCGATCCGAACCATCAAAAATAATGGTGGGCGCAGGGGGACTCGAACCTCCGACCTCTGCCATGTGAAGGCAGCGCTCTAACCAACTGAGCCATGCGCCCATATCCGGGCTTAAGAATAAATCAATCTGTCAACCGGTTTATCACCGACTTGTCCGCCTAAGCTTTCACCAAGGCGGAGGCCGTTCTAAAAAGCTGTCTGGCCAAGCTGGTGGGGGCACAAGGACTTGAACCTTGAACCTACTGATTATGAGTCAGTTGCTCTAACCACTTGAGCTATGCCCCCACCTCATAGCGGCGTATTATATCATAGCCTTTTAAACGTTGGCAAGCGGAAATCTATCGCAAATTTTCACTATGCAAGTCGCTCAACCAATTTTACATGGGCGAAGTGTCAAGACGGAGTTTCCCTGATTTTTATCACTACGGAAAAAAGAGAAGGGGCGCGCCGATCAGCACGCCCCTTCTCTTTTCAAAAACCACTATCGTTAACTATTTCTTTATTTCTTTTTTGCTTTTTTCTTCGCGACTTTCTTTTTAGCAACTTTTTTCTTCGCGACTTTCTTTTTCACGACTTTCTTTTTCACCACCATCTTGTCCCCCTTGTTTTTGTTGCTTATCAAAAGTACCTCCGTTAATTTCCTTAAAAAAAGGATACATTATTTTTCATGATTTGCAAGCGCAAATAAAAACTTTTTTTGTTTTTTCTCGCGTTGGACTTTTTTAAAAAAACATCAAGGATCACGCGGCATGTGAAAAATATCAAAAAAATACGTTTTTAATTTCACACCATGAAACTACTATAAAATAAGAGTTTGCGGGCGGCCATAAAAAATGTTTTTCAGAAAAAAACAGAACGCGTCTTTACGCGATGAGAATATGGAGTGAGTTTTTTAAAAAAAATAAAAAAAAATTAAAATACATTTTTGATAAAGACTTTGATCCCGGCCAGAAAATCATCGCCGTGCTCGAAGTTGACAATAAATACCCTGCCTGTATCACCCCGCGTATATTTCATGCTACATATATCTTTCCGGTGATTTGCTTACTTGTTTGAATGTCGGTTTAAAATTTTGAGGTTTTCTCCCAAAGCACGTACCGAGTTTTTCATGAATGGTGACCTGATCCAGATCGACATGACGCTGCACTATGGCTTCTTCTGTGGCCATATACCTGATCTCTTTTCCAACAACGCCGGCCACGGTAACTCCAAAGATCCCGTTCTTAAGCAATGTTACCGCCGCGGCTCCGCACTCCTTGCCAAAATTGACGTCATACGCCGATGAGTGCCCGCATCTTACGAGATGTCCCGGAATCACCGCGCGCGCCTCCGGTATCGGGTAAATGCCTTCAACAAAAAGATGGGTCTCTTTCATAAACCTCTCTATTTCAGGATCCCTTTTAAGACGTTTTGTTAATTCCTGGCAAACAAATTTTCCGGCACCGGCCAGTTTCTTATGTCCAAAGGCATCCACCCCGGCGCTCTCATCCACTATCTCCTTGCCCGAAGCATCCGTCAACCCTTCAGCAACTACAATGATATAGGTTCCCGCGTAAACATCACTGTCTTTTACGCGTCTTGTGTACGTCTCTTTCATATGGGAATACAATTCCTCAAAATCTACCGGTATCTCCGGTATCAGTATCGCGTCCGCTTCACCGGCTACCCCGCCACGGAACGCGGTATGACCCGCATACCGGCCGAAAACTTCAATGGCAATGATCCGGTTATGAGTGCGTCCGGTAGTTTTGAGATCATTAGTAAATTCCGCTATTCGATTGATTGTTGAATCGCCTCCGACAGAATACGGTTGAAGATCGAGATCCATGGTCTTTGGAGCATGCACACAAAAGATCCCTTGCTGTAAAAGATCCACAACAACGCTTCCTGTGTCGTCTCCGCCCGATATGATCAATCCGTCGATGTTGAACTTTTTAAGACCTGCTTTTACACGTTCGTATTTATCCATATCCTTTATTTTTTTGACCTTGACACGCGAATGTCCGGCTTCGGAACCGGCAAGATTAGAATTGATCAGATCCACGCGTTCAAGGCTGAGTTCTGTTAATTTCTCAAAATCAACCAGATTATACAATCCCGCGTACCCGTTAGGGATCGCGTAACATTTCATACCGAGGTTATTCGCCATCGTGGCGGCGCCTGTAACAACGCCGTTTAAACCGCCGCAATCGCCACCGGAAGTTATAAGCCCTATATTTTTCACTTCTGACATCGTTCCTCCAATCGTTATTAATCTAGTAGTCCTTCAATCCTCAAATGAAGGGTATCATTTTATAGATTCCCGCTTTCGCGGGAATGACAGAATAAGATGAGTGGCAAAATTACCCCTCAATTTATCGTTGACGGCCTACTAATTCTGATACACACCATGATATAGGATACTAATATCGGACAGAATTTTCAAGAAGAAACGTTATCGTTGAAACATCGGCACAAGGCGAGAGATGGAACGAGCGAAACGACATCTCGCCCGGCGTTGTGTGTCCGGCGTTACGCGTTGTATATTAACGCGAAACGCAAGACGCGAGACGCAAAACGACAAGAGGCAATAGCTGATATCTTACTTACTCTTATTTATGGCGTTATAGAGCGCGGTAACCTGATCCTTATAAAGCTTGTTATACACCCTTCTCAGGTCTTGTTTGCTGATGCTTCTATGGTCCGGGCTGACCTTTTTATTCTCACTGCGCGCCTTGCCATACATAGATCCGCCGATATTACATGCCTGGATATACTTCTTCTTCATTGCAAGTCTCCCCCTCTTTTCTTTCGGAAAACAACTTTCCCGTCGTCTTCAACAACAAAAGTCACTTTGTCACGATTTTGTATACGAAAATAATTTTGCAACGCTTTCGGAATAAAGATCTGCCCCCTGTCGGAAACCGTGGCAAAAAATCTAAATTGTTCTTTCATCTTCATTATCCGCTCCTCTTTCAAGCAAGTATATAGCAAGGAAATTTACTTGTCAAATAAACTAAAAAAAAATTCCTTCCCTCGTCAAAAATAATCTTCCGCTGATCTTTTAAAGGGTGAATTCCGGGATACCATTATTATTTTTCCGGTCTCTTCGTTAATGATCAACTTTTTCAGATCCTTATTGCCGTCTTCCCATCTGCCGCAACTGATAATAAACTCAAAAACATTCCCGTTTTTCTTGATGGAACTTATCGTGTAAGGCCTATACACCAGGAGACGAAAATCGAATATCGCCTGTTTGCGCGAATAGTCTTTCTTAGCGCTATCATCAAGCAGATCATACATCGCCTCATAATCGCCTTTCTTCCAGGCGTCTAAAAATAAATTGACCACCTGCGTCCCCGCAGGGCACAGTTCATAATCCGGTTCTTCAGAAATACCGCCGATGGGGAGGCCCATGCCTATATCGCTTACGTCACCGGCGGCAGGGCTAACCGAATACGGGAAAATCGCAAGATAAAGCATTAGGGAAATCAGATAAATTTTGGGGCTTATGTTGGTTATGAACTTCATACGCAATACCACTTTCACAATTTAACATTACCTCAATTGTACGTTTATCCCCTTGCTCCTGATATCTTCGAACATTTTGTCGATCTCGGGACACGCGCCGTTTACACGCAGTATCGCCCATCCGCTTTCGGAAGAAAAAGAGGCCTCAACGATCTTTATATCAACATCGAAATTCCTTATCATATCGGAAATTATCGGCTCGTTTTTTAGATCCCCCGGTATGAATAACTCAACTTCTAATTCTTGTCGAGTAGACATACTATGGTTCCTCCATTTAGGTTTAGTTTGTTTTCTCCGTTTCTCTTCTCTTTCAATTCGAAGAGTGCCACATTATTCAACCTTGTGGGGAACTTCAATGCCCCTCACAGAACCGGACTTGTGGCT
>JAHJBY010000022.1 GCA_018813285.1 Candidatus Omnitrophota bacterium | reverse complement strand
GAAGATGGAAATGTTTATAAACGAACCGGACGGCGAGATTGTGCAGAACTTACCGCTGAAAGAGCCCCAAAAACAGCGAACCCCGCTCCTTCTTGAGGAACAGGGTTCGACTGAGCGTCAACAATGGCGGAGAGGCAGGGACACCGAGGCCTGAAGATACAACCCTGAACAACCAGGCCGAAGGAGCCCCGGCCTCTACGCAAGGCATGGATGAGGAGAAAGACCGAGATTGCCGCGTCGGCCTTCCGCCTCCTCGCATGACGGCAATCTCGAGATGACGACGAAGAAATGCCAAAAACGCCCGGCTGTGTATTTTTCCTCATGCCGGGTGTTTTACAATAATTGCATAAAAAAAGGGGGAAGAAAGTTTATCTTTTTGCCCGATTGGCGGGTCGAATGGGACACGAGTCGAACTACACAACCTCAAACAATACAACTACTTGTGTCACTCCACAAGAAACGGTCTATGGGAATGCTCATCTCGTTAGGTAAACCAATTGACGCTTCCCGCCCTTACAAGAAAGGTATTCTATCACAGCATCGCCCGAAATCCAGTGAAATACCCATTTTTGTCCGATAAATGCCCCTTTGGCGCCCCTTTAATGCCCCTTTCGCCCCTTTGGCGCCCCTTTCAAAATATAATATGTTCCTTTGCCTGTTGTCCCAATTCGGGTAAAAATACCCTTGCTTTCAAGCTCTTTAAGATCGTCTGTCGATTGCCTCTTTTTCAAATTGAATTTTGATTGATACTCTTTATTAGTGATACGACCTTCGATCTTAACAAATCTAACAGCTTCTACCTGTCTTTCGTTTAACCCGAGTTTAACCATAACATCATCCGTATAAATATCCCTTGGCAATATAGTTCTAAATTCACGATTCCTTACGGAAACAAATTCCGGCTCCGGAAGTCCATACTTCTTACACTGACGCACCATTTCAGTTGTTCCGGATCCCACCTGTTGAATATAATCCGCAAGATATAAAACGCTGGCTAATGTTGGATTGGGCGGATGTGAGGCGTGCAATTTTTTGAGATCTTCAATCTTTAATGTGTCTGGAAGCGTCCCCGCATTCCATATTTCAACACGATCAAGAAACACCATGACCTGCACGGAAGATGTTGTATTAAAATTTCTGTGCGCGACGGCATTTGTGATCGCTTCTTCTATAGCAAACGTAGGGATTTCTCTAGGACGCGCTACTTGTACCGTTTTTTCTTGTTGAATAACCGGAAACTTTATAGAATCCAAAACAAACGCTACCGCCTTATCAATTTGTTCAAAAAGATTTTCTTCCTCATATATGTGATAGGACGTAAACGGCTTAACAACCTCAGTGCTTGGCAATTGAACGCATTTAATTTTGGTCTGATCAAAGAATTTGCTTGGGTTCTTACCAAATAACAAAATAGCGGCATTTGTAAGCTTTTCATTTTTCAAGAGCTTCAACTTCGTAAATACTTCTTTTACAGGGGAATCTTCCCCCAGTGGGAAGTTGCGTTTTTTCCGGGCAATTTTCAAAAACCATTTAACTTTCGATTTATCAATGTCGCTGTAGCTAGCGCCTTCACATATTCGTTGATCAAATCCCGCTTTCCCGATTTCGCCTTGTTCCTTGAGAAAAGATATCAAGCTCTCATAAACAAGGTCTGTCAACTCCTGCATATCATCAAAACGCCTGTAGCTGTAGCCTGCTTTGGGATCCCTGATTTCCTTGATAAGTTTCTGGACACCAGAATCTCGATCTTTATCAATTGAATTTTGACCTTTAATGTATATAAGAATCTCTTTATGTTTCCCTCTGGCTTCACGAAACTCCAATTCTGTAGGAGATACCGCACTTTTACCGGAGCCTCCGTACTGTTGACCAAGAACGCCAATATAAATATCACTTTCCCTGACCTCATCTATATAAGCTTTTTCTGCTGACTTTCCCTTAGCAGGGGAATCCTCAAATAGAAACACTTCGAAATATTCTGACAAAAGAATATCTTTTGATATGAAATCTTTTACAGCACGCCGCTCGGCTTTAAGTTCTTTCTGAACCCCGCTTATGAATATTTTGTATTTTTTCATTATCCGATACCTATGTTTTTCTCTTTAAAACTAAAAAATCCATTTCCACCAATAATAATGTGATCGAGCAATACGATATCCACCGTCTTGAGTGCTTCTTTTATCGCTCTTGTAATATCCCGATCCTCTTGTGAAGGCTCCAGCGCTCCCGATGGATGATTATGGGCGACAATAACACTCACCGCGTGATGATATAATGCGCGCTCAACAATCTTCCGGGGAAATACCACCGCCCGGTTTACTGTCCCGGTTTTTAAGGTTTCGCTCTCGATCAATTGGTTTCGCCCGTCCAAAAAGATCATGCAAAACACTTCATCAGACAAACCTTTAAGAGCAACCTTCAAATAAGCACACACAGCTTGTGGATCTGAAAGCAAGTCCCGCTTGTGTAGTCCTTTTTCCATGTAAAGCACGGACACATCTTTCAATAGTTTCAGAAACAATGCTGAATGTTTCGATAACCCTTTAATACTTTGCAACGCTTTGCTATCAGCATCAAGAACACCATTTAGTGTTTTAAATTCAGCAAGCAATTCCTTTGCTATTGCCTTTGTATCTTTCCGAGGAATCGCGTAAGCCAACAAAAGTTCAAGCACCTCATAATCATGCCATCCGTGCAAGCCTGATTTTTCATACTTTTCTTTTATTCTTGATCTGTGTCCAACATAAGTTGGCTTTGATGATATCCCCATATTTTTTACTCGTTACTAAAGGTTTTACAAATGCGCTGATATGCTTTTTCCTCATCATATTCACTTGTTTGATTATTTAAGACTTCGATTATTTTTTCTAACCTTTCAGCATACCAGCTTAGATTATCAACATTTGATAGCAAATTGTTGTTGGAATCAAAGCTGTCTACAATCTTTCCTTCTTTTAAAGCGTTCGCAACATATTGCATCGCTAAAATCAAATCCTTTGAAATTACATTTGCCCAGCTATTATACTGAACTAACTGGACAACTGAACATTCAATAGCAAAAGAAGAAACAAGGAAATTATACTTTTGCTTAATATATTTCAAAATCCGAATCACATTCTTGAAGTCAGACCTGTCTTTTGCCAAGGCCGACAACAATTCCATATCTTGTTTAGGACTTGTAACAATCCACCCGTTATTTTTATCCCCTTTCGGAATGTTATAAAAAAGCGTTCCCGTTCGCTGTGTATGTTTAAAAATTCCCGCAGGCACTAAATCGATTTTCACGTTTTTACTTGCAATAGTAGCCGTTATTGCTTGTCCCGATCGCTCCGGCGCAGATCCTCCAAAACTTTCCGCAACTTCCTCAACAATACTTTTAAGCCAATTGAGCATTTTTGCAGGACTCACGCCCGATCCATCAGATTTCTTATATTTCGCGTCATACTTATGATTTGGGTTAGCATTGCCAAGCCCTTCACCCGTCTTCGTATCACTTTGCGTAAACTGACCGGTATTTGAATCAATAACAACCAAAACGTCATACTCATCTACATCTGAAACTTTTGTGCCCTTAAAATAACTCCCAAAATAGATGAATGGGGTGTCTTGATACAACGATGGCTCATTTGTTTTTTCTTCGACCTTTGATTTTATCTTAGATAAAAACCATTCTCGGCTTTTAGCCGACTCTGAAATATCTTTTTGGCTTAGAGCTATATGTTCTTGCACAAATCTCTTGATCAATTTTGATAAATCAGCCATGTAACTCCCTTAGGCATTCAATTCTTCATCGGTATAAAACTCATTTCCGTCTTTAAAGCTATCCTGCGCTTTTTTATAATCAGAGGCACTGGTCGGGAAAGCTTCCGCATCACGGTTAATCAAATCTATTTCTTTTGAAACACTTTCCATCTTTTCAACAATATCATTTTCTTGTGATAAGACAGAATCCGAAATATACGCACCAATGCGACCGCATATTTTGTAAACCTCAAGATATCGATTCCCAATATTTCTGTGACCATTAACTTTCGCGTTGAAATCGAAATACGTTTGCAATCCAGTTAATATAGCCGCGACAAACGCCATAATTGCCGGCCATAAAACAGAACCTTCTTGTTCGCAGAGTATTTTAAAAAGCGCCGAACCGGCAACGATGTTTATTAAAATCGCAGGCACCCCGATAAAATGACGATACCCCTGCTTGCGGTCTGCCGCATTAAAATGCTTTTTCTTGCCGTAGAGCGCATCCACTTTTATTTTCTTCAACTGTTTCAATGTTTCTTCATATCCCATAAACACCTCAAGACTTTAACTCAAAACATTTAAATATCAGAGACCCAATACTCTGCCAGCAATTCAGCTTGATCCAGAACTTTCTTGACTGAGGTAGTATATTCACCTGTTATTGGATCATCTGGCGGATATTTATGTTTTCGTAAAATTCGTTTTACAAGCACGCGCAGTTTTGCTTGAACGCTTTCCTTAATCTGCCAATCTATGCTTGTGTTTTTTCTCACGCTATCGACCAATTCATGAGCAATATTTTTTAAAATCTGATCGCCCAACACTGTTTCAGCTTTAGGGTTATCCGCAAGCGCGTCATAGAAGGCTAATTCATCTGTACGCAAATTGAGCTTTTCGCCTCTTTTGTCAGCTTCACGAATATCTCTTGCCAACTTAATAAGTTCTTCTATAACCTGAGCGGAATCAACAAGTCCGTTCTGATAGCGTTTAACTGCCTCGGCTAAAAGCTCGGAAAACTTCTTCCCTTGAACTAAATTAGTTTTTGCACGGCTTTTTATTTCATCATTGAGTAATCGTTTTAGCAACTCAAGCGCAAGGCTTTTTCTGGGCATACCCTGAACTTCAGCGAGAAACTCCTCTGAAAGAATAGAAATATCAGGCTTTTGCAACCCGGCGGCATCAAAAACATCGATGACGTCTTTTGAGATAATCGCGTCATTAATGATCTGGCGAATAGCTGTTTCTATATCTTCGTCACTACGCTTTTTTGTTTGTTCGTCTAATTTTGTAAACCGTGATTTAATCGCTTGGAAAAATGCAAGATCATCGCGAATACTAATGGCCTTAGGATGGGGAACTGAAATCCCGAATGCTTTCTGCAATTTTGTAACATTTTCCTTAAACCGGATCTTCCCATTATGAAACTTTTGCCCGTCTTTTTCTTCGGACAACTCAGCAATATAATTTGCCGCGTCTAAAATAAAATTCAGTTTTTCCCTAGGCTCAAGACTAAAATACTTGCGATACTCAAATCCATGGAACATATCCACAACTATTTCGTACAGCTCCTGCATTTTTGCGACGGCTTCTTCCTGATCAAAAGCAAGTTTGCCCCGGCCTTTGTTCTCCGTATATATCGCAAGCGCCTTTTTCAGATCCTGAGCTATACCGATATAATCTACAACCAAGCCTCCTTCTTTATCGCCAAAGACACGATTTACCCGAGCGATGGCTTGCATCAAATTATGCCCGTTCATAGGCTTATCAACATAAAGAGTATGCAGGCATGGCGCGTCATAGCCAGTGAGTAACATATCTCGCACTATTATCATCTTAAGGGGGTCTTTGGGATCCTTTAATCTGTCTCCGATTTTTATTCTTCGAGGCTTGTTGCGAATATGTTCCTGCCAATCTAAAGGATCACTTGCGGATCCAGTCATAATAACTTTGATCGCGCCTTTATCATCAGCGGGATCATACCAATGCGGACGCAACTTGATAATTTCATTATGAAGCGCGATGCAAATTCTGCGGCTCATACAAACAAACATTGCCTTGCCTTCAGCCGCTGATAATCTTTGTTCAAAATGATTTACCATATCGGCCGCTACCTGCTTAAGCCGTTGTTCACTGCCTACCACGGCTTCCTTGCTGGTCCACCTTGCAAAACGAATTTGCTGTTCTGATAATTCATCGCCCTCTGTAACTTCTTCAACTTTTTCGTCAAGCACCTTGTGTTCTTCATCAGAAAGTTCAATCCTTGCCAGCCGACTCTCATAAAATATCCGAACAGTGGCGCCGTCTTCAACAGCTTGCTGTATATCGTAAACATCAATGTAATTTCCAAAAACCGCCTGAGTATTTTTATCTTCCTTCTCAATAGGTGTTCCGGTAAACCCTATAAAAGAAGCATTGGGCAACGCATCCCTCATATGCCGGGCAAATCCATCAATAAAATCATACTGACTGCGATGTGCTTCATCCGCGATAACAACAATATTTTTACGATCACTAAGCAAGGGATATTGCGCGCCAGCTTCCTCTGGTAAAAACTTCTGGATAGTTGTAAAAACAACCCCACCGGATGAAACGCTAAGTAATTTCTTCAAGTCGTCCCGATTGCCCGCTTGCTGAGGAGTTTGGCGGATAAGTTGCTGACAACTCGCAAAGGTTTCAAACAACTGCTGATCTAAATCATTACGATCGGTTAAGACCACAATTGTCGGGTTATTCATAGCTTCTGTAAGAACAAGTTTTCCCGCGTAAAATACCATTGAAAGGCTTTTTCCGCTTCCTTGCGTATGCCAAATAACACCTGCCCTTTTATCTCCCGGTGCTTGATCTTTTACGCTCGGGAACCCGTAATTTTCTGGATTCTCTTTTACCATCGGTGCGGTTTGCGCTGTAGCGCGAACCGTTGACTCAATCGCTTTGTTAACAGCGTAATATTGATGATAGGCCGCAATCTTTTTGAGTGTTTTTTCTTTCGATTCTTCAAAAACAACAAAATGACGTATAACATCCAATAATGTTTTTTTGTCTAATAACCCTTTTATCATCGGTTCAAGCTCAGGCTCTATCTTGGCGTCAACAATGGTTTCGCCGTCAGACGTTTTCCACTCCATAAATCGGGAATAATCGCTTGTTATCGTACCGACCTTAGCAAACCATCCATCACTGGCAATAAGAAAAGCGCTGTAAGAAAAAAGCAAAGGGATTAATTTCTTATACGTCTGAAGCTGATTAAACGCGGCTTTGACATCCGCATTCTCATCAACAGGATTCTTGAGTTCAATCACAACTAAGGGAAGCCCATTAATAAACAGCACAATGTCAGGCCGTTTGTTATTATGATTTTCAATAACAGTGAATTGATTAACCGCTAAGAATTCGTTGCTCTCTGGATTCGCGAAATCAATAAGCCATACTTTATCCGTTCTTGATTTGCCTTCACCTACGTTAAACTTTACATCTACCCCCTCAGTAAGCAGGCGATGAAAGGTCTTATTATTATCCATCAAACTCACAGAGAATGCCCGCATGACCTTTTTTACTGCTTCTTCGCGAGCATCCGCCGGAATATCTTCATTGATAGCGTCAACCGCTTTTTTGAGGCGATCCTGCAATATAACTTCGGTATATTCACGCTCTTTTTGCTCACCTTCAGAAATATCAGGTCCAAAAACAACGTCATAACCCTGCTCCCCTTTTAAAATATCGAGAGCAAGTTGCTCAATGTCCGATTCATAAAAAGAATTACTCATTAATTACCTCATCGACTATTTCACCAGATTCCAAATTACTTAAGTATTCAAAATATGCCGCTTTATATGCTTCATAATCTTGTCCGAACAATGCCTCAGATGCTGATATTGGTATCACACCCAACAATAAGGGATTTTGTTCATCAAAATATTCGTTGAACGGCGTGCAATCATCATAATGAATTCGATGGTCGGGGCTTCTTAAGCGATTATTGTTATAACAATTCAAGATGAAACCACATATGGTATCGGTTATCTTGCTTCCCAAAATGGCAACCGTCTCAGTCAAACGTGGATTAAGCGCATCCATCCCATGAGAAGCAAATGTGGTATTATTTCGTATCTCTTCAAGTTTTTGAGCAACCCCTGCGATTCTGCGACCCAACTCAGAAATATCTGATCGATAACTATCTTCAGATTGCAAAACAGCTTCAATAGAGCTCTTGACCAAAAAAGAACAAGTCGATGTCTCATAAAAAGGAACATTCTTGTTGGTTAAAATCGTTTTACAGACGCCTTCTATCAATGCCTTACAAGCCTCAATACACAAAGTAGGATTAACAGCGATATTCCCTTCTATTGCACTTAAATGCTCAAGGAAGGGTGACATGCTTGGAACCTGCTCTACGTTCTGCCTAGTCCACTTCATACTTCAATCTCACCATTCATTAATTTGGGCAATAAGCTTTCTCGTATTTTGGATAACGCTTTTATTTCTTCTTTATTATTGCGAACCAATTCATACATACTCTTGGATATATTTTCAAAATTCCTCAAAATGGATACATCGGGGATAACAAAATCATAATCATTAATTTTGTGTTTATCCGCATGTGGTATAGACGACCCTGTTGTATTCGCTTTGATATCTTTTTCTTTAGATTTTAAAAAATTAAAGAGATAATGATGGGCCTGAAAATCCACTTTTTTAACAATAGCAAGCGTAGATCCAACAACTCCATGTATACCAAACTCAACCCGACCAGAGCTTGCCCCATCCATAACCATTAATAAATCGTTTTCTTCGCTTATAATCATGTTATCTGGATTTGCGTAAACATAATTTCCTGTATCAAATGTATCAATTAAAATCTGCGGCAAGAATTTATCAGTCGATTTTTCAGAAGTTTCTTTTGGTTTTCTTCCTTTCACAAAAGTTACATGTTCTCCTAGTTTTGTGATATTCCATCCTTTAGGGATAGGCCCAAGTTCACTGCCTTGCATTTCTCCGGTCGCTCCGGGGAAATTGAAATTAACAAACCATTCTTTGTAAATTGCTTGGGCAACGACTTCTACTGTCTGATTCGCCTGGCAGTTTAATTCTATCTTTTCATCAAGAGCTGAAAGAATATTAGCAATTTGCGCTTGCTTAGATTTTTCGATAGGAACCCTGACTTGAATAGAATTAAGAATCGTCTGATTAACAAGAGGTTGACTGGAACCTGTTCGATGACTGTTAAGATCGAGGAGTTTCAGCAAATAAAACAGAAACCGTCCATCGTAATCTTTCTTTATCTTACCAATAATCGCATTATCAGTGACCCAGCAACTACCTTCATAAAAGTAGACGCTTCCACAGTAAGCTCCGACTCTACCAACAATAATAGTTTCCGATGTGCTGTTGGAGTCTTCTGTATACCCAATAATGCCATTACCGCCATAAACAGGATTAGTCCCTTCATCTTGACGTTCGGGAGATTTTTTACCATTTTTAAATTCAATCGCATCTTCTAATACGATATCTTTCCATTCACTAGAACTCATACCCAATCCCCTTCAAATTCTCACGAATCGTTTTCTCAAGCTCGTTGCCTTTGGAAAACTGATCGGCTAGCCTAGACGTCAACGTGTTCATCTTTTCTTCAAACGGTATACCGTCATCTTCCTCTGTTTCAGTCCCAACATAGCGACCGGGCATAAGAACGTAGTTATTCTTTTTGACTTCCTGAATTGTAGCTGATTTGCAAAATCCGGCTTTATCCTCATAATTGCCATTCTTGTCGCGCCAGCTATGGTATGTGTCAGCAATAAGTTTTATATCATTATTGTTTTCATCATCAGTTTCATCGGTTAATTTTTTATTTCTGCGATTTATCATGCGACCAAGTTTGCGAGCATCAATAAAAAGTATTTCATTTGAGCGATTGCGAAATTTGCCATTAGCTTTATTTCGTGCCAAAAACCACAAACATGCCGGAATCATGGTGTTATAGAATAACTGAGCGGGAAGGGCTACCATACAATCAATGAGACCCGCTTCAATCATGCTCTGACGAATTTCACCTTCGCCGCCGGAGTTGGAGTTCATGCTTCCATTCGCAAGCACTATTCCCGCGGTACCGCTAGGGCTCAGTTTATGCGCAAAATGCTGAAGCCACGCGTAGTTCGCGTTACCCACGGGAGGGGTTCCGTATTTCCACCTCTTATCATCACGCAATCGCTCTCCACTCCAATCACTCACATTAAAAGGGGGATTGGCAAGAATATAATCCGCTTTTAAATCAGGATGCTTATCATTTAAGAATGTGTCTCCCAATTCGATTTTTGCATCGATGCCCCGAATAGCAAGGTTCATCTTGGCAAGGCGCAAAGTCGTGGCATTCGATTCCTGTCCAAATATCGATATGTCACCAATGCGCCCCCCATGCTCCTCTATGAATCGTTCGCTCTGCACAAACATTCCGCCCGACCCACAACATCCGTCATACACACGCCCTTGATAGGGCTCAAGCATGGCAACAAGTATTTTTACGATACATGCCGGAGTATAAAACTGTCCGCCCTTTTTTCCTTCAGCATCAGCAAATTGCCCCAAAAAGTATTCATACACACGCCCCAGCAAATCTTTAGCCTTGTGACCTGTTTGATTAAATCCAATTGTTCCGATCAAATCTATCAGCTCACCAAGACGTTGTTTATTAAGCTCAGGATCAGCATATATCTTTGGTAAAACTCCTTTTAGTGACGGATTTATTTTTTCAATTGAATCCATTGCATCATCAAGGAGTTTCCCAATCTCCGGCTGTTTCGCTCTATCCTGTAAAAACTGCCAGCGGGCTTTCTCAGGCACAAAAAATATGTTGTGGGCAAGATACTCGTCTTTATCTTCGGGATCCGCTCCTTCGAATTCATCAGCGCCTGCTTTGAGCTTTTCATAAAGATCATTAAACGCGTCTGAAATATATTTCAAGAAGATCAAACCAAGAGTAATGTGCTTATATTCAGCCGCGTCCATATTATTGCGGAGCTTGTCAGCCGCCGCCCATAAAGTCTTTTCTAATTCATTATTATTTTGTGCCATAAAAACACTCTCCTTAATTTCTATCGGATATTTTTCCGGCTTTCGATAAATTCCTGTAAGTCATCAGGACGAATTTTCCACTGCCCGATCTTCACGGCTTTGATTTCTTTTCGGGCAATAAGATCACGCACCCATTCTTCGGTGATATCAAGTTTTTTTGCCACTTCGGGCACAGTAAGATATTTTCTAAGATCTTCCATAGTTAAACCTCTTGCTGATTTGATGGAGATAATAAATCCCTGTGAGTCCTTACAAGTCCATATTTTAGTCCTTAAAAGTCTTCCAGTCAAGCAAAATGCTTATAAGCGCTGAATTTGCGATAATCAGGGATTCGCCTTTGATATATTCGAAACGCGGAATTATGCACTACATTTATAATATCGACCGCCTGATATACCATTTCACCCTGCAGAAGGCTTAAAATAATCGACTTTTGCGGAAATTTAATCAATTTCGGCGTATCTTGATGCTGAAAAGCTCCAAAATAACCCTGCATTATCATTTAAGCCCGTAAATGATAATATGGCATTTTCTTATTATCACTTCCTTCCAATATTTGTGATGGAAATGGGCTCCTGATCAATTATCCTCACATCAGTTGTAATCGCCAAAACACGACAACACGACATTTTTCATGTCGTATAATGTCGTGTTTTTCGGGCTATTTTCGCCCTAAAAATTAGCTCTGAATATCCATAACACACATAAATACGAGCATTTACGCAATATTATGCTTTTTGCCATCATCAGACAATAGGACACGACATCGATTTTTTATTTTAAGGTCACTGACAGACTGCGCCTCGCCCGACCCTCGACAAACCCCCATGGTAAGGACCCATCTTTTTATGGCTTCCGGAGTTATATTCAACTTCAGCTTAACCTCATGACCATCAGGGGATTTGATCGTCACATACGTCCAGAAGCCCGGCTTCCATTTCTTCTTTTTACGCTTATATCTGTACCATCCCATAACTCACATCCTTTAAAAGTGCGTGCGGAGAAGGGCGAGAAGGAATACGCCCTCTACCAGTCGCTTTTAACTGGCAGGACTTTCTGCGATGGAATAACCTTAGAAAAAACACCGCATCCAGTTTCTCCGCATTATTTGTTTTACTCAACAATTGCTTCTTTTTCTTCCACAGGTTGAGGTCGATATCTTTTCATGATCTGGCGAATTTCTTTCTCAAGATCAAAGTTTGAAACCCAGTTGCTTTTGCTTCTGATTTCTTCCTCAACATCAGCCACAGTAGGACGGTTTAACCCGGCGATAACCCTGTCTTTTTCAGCATGAAATACATCGTACGCCTCAGTGCCTAAGCTCGGACTAAATGCCGGATATGATTCCAGATCACGCTTTGTCACCGCAGGGTGTCCATGTAAAGCAAAAGCCAATCCAAAAAGTTTTCCTTTAGCTTTCCAAAGATCGAGTTTTGCCTTATCACGCTCTCGGTTAAGGCGTTTTCTGATTTCTATAATTTTCTGAGATTCCTCTGCTTTCAGAGCGATAAAAACCTCCTCAAGTTTTTCTTTGAGCTTCTCAAGGCTTTCAGAAACCACATCAAGATTGATATTACATTCTTCAAGTGCGGAATCCGCTTCTTTTACCGCATTTGGATTAACTTTTTCACCGCACATGATCCTGCTTCTGATCTCTTTAGCTCTTTCTTTGGCGTCTTGCTTTTCTTTCTCGCACTGCCTCTGCTTTTCTTCAAGAGCGACGATCTGCTCGACGATTTCATCAGGCGTGCTTTTTCCTTTTAACACGTTTAAAAAATTAAGTTTCATCGTTTTATCTCCTTTCCTTGGTGGCTGTTACTGATAACGCTTCTTCAAACGGACAATCCGTTTCACTTTGATACTTTCGAGCCCGCCAGACGTGATCCAATTGCTTGGCGATTACGGCACTGCCTGAATCAATCTCTTTTGACGGAGCGGTTTTTCTTAAAGCGTCGGTTAACGTGCATTCAAACTTCTCACGGTACGCATAAGCCTTCTTTAAATGATCAAGGCGAATATCACCTTCGCTTACCGTTCCGATATTCTTTTTAGCGGTTGCCTGCAAGGCTTCGGTAAGTGAGCAGGAATGCTTCATCATATAAAGATTGGCGTCAATTAAATGCACGAGTTGTTTTTCTTCGGTTGTTCCCGGCACATACCGGCTGATCATCCCGCTTATTGTGTTTAATAAATGAGCTTGTTTCATTTTTTATTCCTCCTGTTTTTTTGGGTTATCCACACTAAATTTATGCCTATTTTCCAAACCAAAATCACATCATTTTCACCTCCTTTTCTGATGATCGTGAGCGTTGTGAACGTCGATTCCACTACTTTCTAAATCCCTCTCTACGCCTCTTTTACACCCCTTTTTTGTGACTTTCCTGACCTTTTCCCTTATATTTTTCTTTTTTTAGAACAGAGGGGTTTTTACGTTCACAATGTTCACAAACCACACAACTCCTTGTAGATTAAGAAGTTAACCACTGAGCGTAGGTGTGACCGTAGACTCTGGACGTTCACAACGTTCACACTTTTCAGTACGGTCTCGGGTCCTCACGGTCACAACGCTCACCGACGTTCACACCGACGCTCACACCATTTTCAAAGAGCGAATTACCCTTAGTTTTCCGTAAAACAAACAGCTTCCTGCCGGTACCGGCTTCACGTTTATTACTACGTAAAATATCAATCCCCACACTCCTCATAACAGGTGCGATACGCATAAGTTCAGAAGCTAAAGCCCTAGCATTAGCGGGAATTGTTTTATCGAACCCTGTATCCGGCTGAATACTTGAAAGAAGCGTGGTCGCAGATCCTGCCCATTCACCACTGTTTGATTCCACAAGATAAGTGAGCCTCTGGGCAAGTGTGCTTTCTTCAGCGGTGTCTTCCCATTTATGATCAACAGATTCCTGATACTTCTTTGAAAACTCATCCTGTGAATAACCCAAATACCCTGACAATCCAGCCCCCCATTTAGCGAAATCCGACATCCTAAAACGTTCATACCCAGACACACCGTCAACAACAGCCATAGCTTTTGAAAGGGCGGTAAAGAACCCGCCAAGAATGCCAGGCAAGGAAGCCCTCCACTCATCAGCGATTTGTTTCTCGGGTCGTGTTTCTTTTAAGATAGGAATATCGAATATTATTGATCGATCTAAAAGGTCGGGACGGCAGATAGAACTGCCTATTCCGTTTAAAACAAAACATCTGCGGTATGTTCTTATAAATTCTTCATCGTTAGTGTAGAGTGAGCGTTTCATATCGCCTTCGCCGGTTACAGCACGGCACAAAAAGTCACTGAACCACTCAGACACCCGAGAAAGATTATCGAAATTATTCACCCAATGCTTATCAGCAATCATCTGTGCCTGCTCTAAATCCTTCGGTGCTGAAATTGACATTACCTTGGAAGGGTCGCACAGGCTTTTTATCAATCTTGAATTATTAGATTTTCCTGTACCTTGTTCGCCGATCTGCACAGGTATAACATGCGGGATATCAGGAATAAAAAACGTCGCTACAACCGTCATAAAAAGGCACGCGTCGTCTTTGTTCAAATTACAAAAATCCAATAGCTTTGCGGGGTCGTAACCTTTAACCGGCATAACCTGTTCAGACTGGTGAGGGTAACGCTTAAAAATAGGCGGAAGAAAAACAATCTCCCAACCGTCCTTTGTAATCACAACTCCACGCCAGTCTTTGGTCGTTAAGTCATAATAAATAGCTCCGTTATACCAGCCGACACGGTTGTACAGCTCGATCTGCCGACCGCCTTCACATTGTGCCTCAACCTGAATGCGAGCCTGTTTTAACGCCTCATTTCCGGGAGGATGCCCAAAACCTCTACGATACCGCATAGCAAAACAATTCCTGAACCGTGAACTGCTCGTCTGGCAAACCTCAAGATGCTTATCAAAAGGAAGAACAACGTAAGGGTTGCCTTGCTGGTCAGAAAAATATTCCGTTATAATTTCCTCGCAGTCTCGAGTTATTATTTCGCCTTGGGTAAGTTTCTTTTGTTTAGGAGTTTTTGAACCTGTAAATTCGTCATTAGTATCCTGAATTGCTTTCTCAATTACCGATTCTCCGTATGTCTTGCCATCGCTGAAATGACTTTCATCCCATTTTGATCGCATAAGACCAGACTGACGGAATAAAGAATCCATAACCGCAGAATCCTTGCCAGTCCAAAAGGCAAGTTTGTTGCATAAAGCAAGATCCGCCTCAGATTGAGAAGGGTAATCGCCCTGCCAGTTGCCTTCATATAATTTGAAGAACACATCAGTGTCTTTGCTTTTCTTGATTCGAGAGAGAATAGTTTTTGTGTGCTTATTATCTGAATCTAATTTTTCAAGATACTCATGCAGGCTTTTAAGTTTTTCTAAGCGTTCTTTGATTTCACTTCCACAACCGGCAACAATATCGCCAGTCACAGTAAAAAATCGATTACCCGAATACATCTCAACATTAAACGTACTAAATTTGCGGTCTCTGGAAAGCGTGCCTTTACAGATAATATGAACGCCGGTTCTACTCGGTGAGTATTCGGTATAACTATCCAGCTCGGAAATAATCTTTTGAGCAAAAGGTGAAATAGCCCCATCCTTAACACAGCCGTCAATATCAATACCTACATAAGGCGGGGTAATTGCAAACCCGATAGCATCTAACTGCTCTGAGTATTCAATAGCTTCATTAAAGGTTCGCCATGTTTTTGGATCGTTACACCGGGCGTTTTTACCAGTCGCCACATTGACAGGTATTTTTTTATCTTTCTTGTCTTTTTGCGGTGTGAATTTGAAACCTACCCAGACAGGCAGGTCTTTGAGAACCTGAGGAATATTCTCCCTGTTCTTCACTTTTCTTCTCTCTTTCTTCATTGTTATGCTCCGTTCTGAAATATAAAGTCTTTAACCTTCCTGTAACATTGAAATAACTGCTCCTCTTTGGAGTTATTGAAAAACTTATCCGCCAACTTGCGTGTTTTCTCGGCATCACCAAAAAGTATGCGTTTCTGCCTGCCAGTTCCTGATAAGCCCTTCATATCGCACCCCTGTGATACGAGGTACGTGGCTAAATAAATATTTCCTGCTTCAAAATAATTTTCTTCCATAATTCTTTCCTTTTCTTTGCCTACACTAGGTACATACAACTTTTTTCCTTAAAATGTTGCACCCATTTTCAGATATACGACGTACCCCCGAAAACTGTCGGGATTTATTTCCTTCATAGGGTATATACGACGACTTTCCGCATTTTGTCCCACTGCAAGATATTTTTACCCCTCACTATGTACATACAGATTTTTTTCAAAAAGTGTCCCCCCTTAGAGCGTATATACGTAAAAAATCTTTAAAATGTTGCAGGCTAAACTAAAATTTTTCATAATTCACGTCCTCAAAGGGTATATACGGAAAAAATTCTCAAAGTGTCTCACTAAAAATAAAAATATCTGTCCCATAGCGTATATTCCCCACAATTCTCAAAAGTGTCGGAAATATTTTTATGCCCAAGTGTACATACCGGTTTTTTCTAAAAAGTGTCGGGATTATTTTGCCACTACTCATGTATTCAGGATTTTTTCGCAAAGTGTCGAAACTTTTTTAAAATAACCTGCAACACTTTTAGTAAAAACGTCGTATATACGTATTAGGGTGCGACACTTTCTCGAAAAAAACGGTATATACGTAGTAGGAGGCAAATTATTTGAAGAAAATCCCGACACTTTCGGCATTTATGCGGAATATACATAGGTAGGGGGTATTAGCTTGACTTGTTCCGAGGAGTGTTATAGGGGTGTTGTATTAAGGAGGTTTTGAAAATGAGTACAGAGAAGAAAAGAAAAAAATTCGTTATTTACACACGCTGTTCAACTGACGATCAGGCAAAAGGAGATTTCACCACACTGGACGCACAGGCTCACCACTGCCGGAATATGCTTGAAGCGTTCGGTTATGAAATGGCTGATTTCGGTGATAAAGGCATTATTAACGATGACGGTTATTCAGGCAAAGATCTGAACCGCCCCGGAATTCAAGCGATCTTAAAAGATATCCAATCCAAAAAGTCATTTGACGGAATCATATTCTTCAGGCTTGATAGGCTGACACGAAACCCTCGTGACCTTTACGGCATGATCGATACCTTCAAGGCTGAAGATATAGCCTTTTTATCAGTCAGAGAAAACCTAGACAGCACAACAGCTATTGGTCGAGTTGTGATCGGCATAATCGGCTTATTATCAGCTTTTGAGCGTGAACTTACAGGCGAACGTGTAAAAGCTTCAGCTATCGCAAGAGCAAGGCAAGGTAAATGGGTAGCGGGCAAACCGCCTTACGGATACATTCAAGTCAAAGACGGTGAAAGATTGTCAAACGGCAGGCAACCACACAAAATTGAACTCGACAAAAACCTTGCTCCGCATTTTAAGATGATCTTTGAAATGGCGGCTGATAACCAATCGCTCTCCACAATCGGCAACGAACTTATTAAAAGAGAAGTCCCCACAGCAAACGGCAACCTCTGGCGTAAACAGACTATCGCTAAAATACTAAAGAATCCATTTTATAAGGGAATGATTTCATACTCAGGCGAGATAAACAAAGGCAATCACGAAGCAGTTGTAGATGAAGAATTGTGGAGTAAAGCAAACAAGATAATATCCGCAAGCCTGCCCGGACACAGATTCTTGAAAACGACTCTCGACTACAGCCATTTATTAAAGGGCATTCTGTTCTGTGGAAAATGCGGAAGTTATTTTGTTTCAACGCATGCTCGTGGAAAAATGGGCAACAAGTTTTATTATTACGAATGCAGTCGGGCGAGACAAAAACTTGGGTGTGATACTAAACGTATTTCAGCAACATCATTTGATCAAGCGGTCATCGACTTCTTAGGCAGAGCGTCTAAAGACCAGAATATTATCATCAATGCAATCGGTAACGCTGTAAAACACTCATCAACCCAACTCGATAAATACGACAAGCAAATACGCCAGTTAAAGAAGAAACTAGAAAAATCCAAAGAATCAGCAAACAAACTGATTACTCTCGCCATAGAAAAAGTGATCCCAAAAGGCAGGACTTATTCTGAAAAAATGGACTCTCTTGAAAGTGAAATAACAATTCTTGAAGATCAGCTTGAAAAAGCAAAAGCTCGCAGAAAAGCCGCTGAGATATCCGCCAACTCTAACCAATACCTGCACGCAAACCTGCAACTTGCCATGAGATACCTCGACAAAGTCCCTCCAGACGCCCAAATTGCCCTTTTAAAGGCACTTATCAAGATAACCAAGGTCTACGACGATCATGTGAAGATGGAGATGTTTATTAACGAACCGGATGGCGAGATCGTGCAGAACCTACCATTGAAAGAGCCCCAAAAACAGCGAACCCCGCTCCTTCTTGAGGAACAGGGTTCGACTGAGCGTCAACAATGGCGGAGAGGCAGGGATTCGAACCCTGGGTACCTTGCAGCACACACGCTTTCCAAGCGTGCTCCTTAAGCCAACTCGGACACCTCTCCGCGCTTCTTCGTTTCTATATAAGTATGTTCGCAGGTAAAACTTCGCTTGT
>JAHJBY010000124.1 GCA_018813285.1 Candidatus Omnitrophota bacterium | reverse complement strand
GTTTCAAACTATTACTCCAATTTCAGGAGATGTGTATGAGCTTACAGGAAACATAAGGGGATGCTTTGATACAGAGAAGGCAACTCATTCTATAGGGGATGATTTCTATTACATTCCTTTAAGCAATGTGTCTTTATTTACCAACGATCAATTATTGGTAGGCACTACAAAATACTTTAAACTCATTCCTTACAATTCTGCTTATACGGCAAGTATTACAGATGCAGATGCCAATACACATTCTATAGTTGGACGTGCCAGGAAACCTTATGTTCCTGGGGGATTTTTGGCTACGGGAAATTTAATAACAAATGATATTGTTCTTACATGGTCTCCCAGAGTAAGAGGCACAGGTGCAGGAATAGGGGATGCTGATACGATCACGGATGCTTCTCCTACATGGGAGGGATATTTTGAGGTAGAGGTATGGGTGGGTGGAGTGAAGAAAAGGACACAGACAGCCATTGATGCTGTTACTTGGACATATACAGAAGCCATGAATATCATAGACAATGGAACTGCTCAAACAGACGTAACCTTCAAACTCAAAAACTATAGAACTTCGGACACAATAACTTACAGTTCAGCCTGGACAACGGCTGAAGCTGGCTGGTAAAGGAGAGACATAATGCCATTTACAACTAAGTACGAGTTTGAAGAAATTGCTTATGGGACTACTGGCTGGAACGCCATAGTAACAGACAACTTTGATGAGGTGGATGCTTACCTGAATACATATCTCAGGTATCCTACAGCATCAGGAGAAGTCATAGCAGAAGGGGACGCTTTGTGTATACATAATGAACACTTTAAACAAGCAAAGGCTGATGGTATATTACAGCCAGCAGTCGGCTTTGCCATAGAAGAGTCTACTTCCGGGGAGTACGTGAGGGCAAAGAGGTGTGGACAAGTCACCAATACAGGCTGGAATTTATCCGGCAGCGGGGAGATTTGGCTACATCCCACGACCTTGGGAGGGATTACTCAGACGGAGCCTGTAAGCAATGCACAAAGGCTTGGAGCGGCGATTGCCACTACCAAAATCATAGTGCAGCTTTAGTGCTTGACATCCGTATGAATTTGGTTTAAAGGAGAATAAGACAATCCCTTCGGGGAAAAGAGGGCTACAATAAATAACCCTTTCTTAAACGGAACATTTTCCGTTTATTTGACCTCTTGGAAGGAGGGATTGTCATGGGAGTGGAAACTAACCTGCTTAAACTCATGGTTCAGGGTGATAAGGAAGTTAAGACTTTTACTCTGAATGTTACTTCGGTTGCCGCAAAACTCGTTTCTCAGCTTTCAGATGGATACCAGAGAAAAGCTCTCTTTGCTTACAATGCATCCGATACTGCTTCGGGTGAGTGTGAGTGGGGGGATTCTGCCGTTACTGTTGGAACCGGCATGATTATTCCTGCCGGAAGCATTTCGGCGGTGCCTCTTTCAACGAGTGTGGATGTTTACTTTGTTTCTACAAATCCGACTGAACTTCGGATTCTTGAAATAGCATAAGGAGGAGATCATGTCTGGACCTTTTGATGTTTTAATGAGTAAGGTAAAAGATACTTCTCCCAAGAACAATTTTTCAGGAGCAACTGCTCCTACTGTAAATGATGATCGTTCAGAGGGGTATACCATTGGCTCAACCTGGGTAGATACCTCAGCAACCCCTATGGAGATATATCAGTGTGTGTCTAATACAGATGGGGCTGCTGTTTGGATCAATACTTCTCTGACCATTGCAGAGTTGGGGTCACTGGCTCTTATCAATTCTCCATGTCCTGTAGTTAATGGTGGAACAGGAGCCACAACTTTGTCTGCTTTTCTTTTGGCAGCAAATAATCTTTCCAATTTGGCAAGCAAACCTACTGCCCGGACTAATTTGGATTTGGGAACGGCAGCAGTTCAGAATGTGGCTGCTTTTCTCCAGACGGCAAATAACTCGTCTGATGGTGTGGCTGACACGATGCTCACCAATCTGGGTGTTACTGCTTTCGCAAAAACAATTCTTGATGATGCGGACGCAGGTACGGCACGAGGAACTCTGGGGCTGGGGACGGCGGCAGTGGAAGCAGCAACGGCCTTTGAGCTTAGGACATCCGACGCCAACGTCTGGTGCGTATCCAAGACCGGAAATGATGGAAGCGGAACCGGCAAGACCCTGGGAACAGCCTTCCTGACGTTTGGGGCAGCGGTCACAGCAGCAGCAGCCGGGGATGTAATCCTTGGATGGCCGGGAATTTATGCGGAGGACTTGGCTGTT
>JAHJBY010000003.1 GCA_018813285.1 Candidatus Omnitrophota bacterium | reverse complement strand
GAATGTTGTGGATTGGAGGGTTGAAGAAGTGGTTATCCTTGACATGCTTTTTCATAGATGGACGTGACATGGTGATATTTTATTTTAACAGGAGGGATTTGTCAGGGTTAAGTTTAAAATGAAGACTTGACCCCTTTTTCTGTCTTCTCATGGTGATATTTTATTTTAACAGGAGGGATTTGTCAGGGTTAAGTTTAAAATGAAGACTTGACCCCTTTTTCTGTCTTCTTTGCGATAAACTTGTTAGTTTGCCCTGATAAGATATGTGTGTATATTTTCTTGGCAAGCGTTCTTCCGGTGAAAGTCATGGTGATACCATAAAATTGTTTAAAACAATTATGAATTATAATTCCAGGCGGCCGGACCTTTCTTTAATTATTTCTATAAATTGCCGCTGTTTTTCGGGTTTGAGGCTGGAAAGCTCTATGATCTTTTTCATGACGTCGAGTTTGTTTCCGAATTTTTCATACCGTACCTTAACGGGTATATCCAGGTATCCGGCCAGATCGTCAAAATCCTGCCGCTGTAATCTATTCTTTTTGCCGTTGATGGTTATCGCCGAATCTTCCTCTTCTGGGATGACCAGTTTCGAACACACGATATCATAAGCTGGCGTTAAACGGATATCATCTTTATCTATGTATAAAATAGAATAATTCTTCAAGTGAGCATCGCCGTTGCCAAGAATAAAATTAAGAACGACGCGTTCGAAAAGTAACTGCGTATCGTACCCCGGCGCTGAAGATATTTCTTTCAACTTTCGGCCTATTTGCTCTACCGATCCCTTATATTTATCAGTCTGTCCAAGGACCTGCGAGAAATCTTCCTGGTGGATCTTAACATTTTTTTTCCGGTCGAACCTTTTGATCACATAAGCGCGGATTGAGTCTTTTAATGGGATCAGGCAATGAAGCGGAATATCTATATCTAATTCTCCGGCGATATCCATACAACATTGTTCGTTCTCCGGGATATCCGGGAAAGTAAAAGTCTGCGGTTTTAAGATATATTCCCCTCCCAAAGCCACGGGGACCAGCATGTTCCGTTTCTCATCAAGCTTGACTGACAGTTTAGGCTGAACCCCGGAAATAGAAAGTCCCCCGGCCATTTTCTGCGCCGTCCGGGCTAAATCCTCCAAGCCAAGATCAATGACCGGGCATTTCCTTGAACCGAACATTTTTTCCAGGAATTTCTCATCCATTTTCATTATCCCACTTTTTTACGGTAACCGCGCCTATGGTATCACCACCGGCGCTCGCCAATAATAAACCAAATGAATCTCTTTCGTCGACTTTTTGTGTCGCGCTGACGATATGTAAATACCACCCTTCAGGGAGTAGCCCCTTAAAGAAAGCGAATAATTCTTTTGAATGATAAGGCTCTTCTCCGGGGGGCAAAGAAACCGAGACCGGAATATTTTTCTTTAAAAATTCATGGTCATATTGGAAAGTATAACCATCCCGGGTCTCGGTAATATACCCCGCTAATTCATTTTTATAGAAAACTTTTCCTTTTCTCAACACGTTCCCCGCCGGATCTTTTTTGGGTAATGTTTCTTTTTCCACACTACGGTATATTCCTTTTTAATTCCAGATGATACCCCAGAAAATCCAGGACCCGCGTGATCTTATCCATTCTCACTGTCGTCTTCCCCTGTTCAAGCTCTCTTAAAAAACGCAAACCGACTCCCGCCCGTTTAGCGAACTCTACCTGGGTCAAACCGTTTTTCTTCCGCAGATCTTTTATTTGATGAGAAATATCTTTCATATGTCGATGTACCCTCCTGTTCCGTAACTATTAAGGTATATCACATAAAGGGTATAATTACAAATTTTTTTAATAAATTTTATACCCTTTAAAGCGTATTTTTACAAATACTATACCCTATGGGGTGCTTAATGACCTTTTTTGCACCTTATAGGGTATACCGATAGCTGAAGACTACAACCGTATGCCTTTGACCCCTGTAAAGCTCCCTCAGTATCGACGAAAATTGCGTAAACTCGATTTTTTTTATAGAATTTATGGTTAGGTACGGCTTTGCCCCCTTGGTATCCCCAGAATTATCATGATGATATCGTGAGTTTTTCTTCGGCTATTTGCTTCAGATATACTGAATAACCGATGGGATAAAAATATAGCCGGATATGCCACGGAGTTTTCAGACTATTTGCAGGGCGGGATACTTCCTTTTTCCCTGGAAGAACCGGCTCCTTTTCCGATGCTGAAAAACATTGTCACTACCGTGATAAGAAAAGATATTTCTTCCCTTGGCAGGATCACGCTTGATGAAACGGATAAAATTGAAAAGATGCTTTCATTCATCGGCGCATCGGAAATTGACGGTATAAACTATACATCACTTTCAAAAAATATCGGCATTACGAAATATAAAGCCAAACAATATGTCGATTACCTCGAAAAGGCGTTCATCCTGCATAAAATTCTTCCGACAGGCACAAGCGTTCTGCAAGAACCAAAAATACTGATGTCGATCCCTTACCGGCTTTTATATGCTGATTATCAAAAAAGCCTGGGCGGACTCCGTGAAGATTTTTTTGTTGAAATGATGCGTATGGTTGATATGTACCTGTATTACCTGAAATCTACCAGAGGAGCTAAAACACCGGATTATCTGGTTTCATTTGATAATGATAAAACAACAATCGAGATCGGCGGCAAGGGTAAGAGCCGGGAACAATTTAAAGGTATAGAAATACGTAAAAACATGTAGTACATGGTACACCGACTATCCGTCGTTATTGGTACACTTTCAAACCGTCGTTCCCACTAAATAACCTGTTCTCTTATTGAGTTCCACAACCTTCCCAACATGGTATTCTTCTCCAACGGATTACATATGAGATACACATGATTATTCAATGAACTGGTACCACCCCGCAGCAAGCTACGGGGTGTCCTTTTCTATACTTCTTTGGCTATCGCATTACGCGGCAAGACGCGAGGAATTGACCCGGATTGATTAAACATGAATTTAAAACCCTTTTCGCTTGAGTATTGTGTTCACTTTAGCTTCAAGAGCCTTGAGTTCAAGCGGTTTAGGAAGGTAATCCACCGCGCCTTTTAGTATGGACTGGCTAGCTACGTCATCGCCCGTATAGGCAGTCACT
>JAHJBY010000021.1 GCA_018813285.1 Candidatus Omnitrophota bacterium | reverse complement strand
TTTATTTCCCGCAGCATTTCTTATATTTTTTACCGCTGCCGCACGAACATGGATCATTTCTGCCAACCTTGGGCATATCTCGTTTGTAGGTGTTTTTTTTATCGGGTCCGAACGGCATGTTAATACCGGCGACTTCGGCCGGGGTAACCGGATCGCGGGAAGGATCCTGTCCTGCCGCCGGCGCCCCAAGAGCCGAGTATTCCCTGTGTTCGAATATCTCTCTATCAGGCGTCGCCACCGCTTTTCGACCGGCCTCTTCCATCGCGGATATCTTTAGTATCTTTTCGGCCGTTTGCTCGTCTATTTTGACCATCAGTTCCTGGAACATCCGGAAAGCCTCATGCTGAAATTCCACGAACGGATCCTTTTGCCCGTACGCGCGCCACGATATGCCTTCGCGCAGATCGTCTATCTCCCTGAGGTATTCTTTCCAATTGGAATCGATAACCGATAACATCACCATCATTTCAAGGCCGCATAGGCGTTCTTTACCGAAAAGTTTTTCGCGGGCTGTGTAATTTTTTTCGGCAGCGTCCGTTATAAGATCCATGATCTCCTTAGCGGTTTTTCCTTCTATCGCGTCCGGCCGGATGATCATCGCGTAACGATACAAGAGATCTTTTGTCAGAGCGGATGGATCTTGTTCCGGCGCGTCATCCCAGTTCTCCAACAAGGATTCCACGGCGACTGTCAGGCATTCAAGAAACTCATCCTTTAGCCCTTCGCCCTCGATCACCATGCGGCGGCGGCGGTAAATAACTTCCCGCTGTTTGTTCATTATATCGTCGTACTTGAGGAGATGTTTTCTTATCTCAAAATTCTGGCCCTCGACCCTCTTTTGAGCGGTCTGTATAGCGCGCGTTACCAGCGCGTTCTCTATAACTTCACCCTCTTCCATTCCCAGACGGTCCATAATGGCTTTTATCTTGTCGGATCCGAATATGCGCATAAGATCATCTTCAAGCGACAGATAAAATCTACTGGAACCCGGGTCACCCTGCCTTCCGGACCGGCCTCTGAGCTGGTTATCGATCCTTCTGGACTCGTGCCGTTCTGTGCCCATGATATGCAAACCGCCGCAGGCAATAACTTTTTCATGCTCATCTTTATTTGTCACTTGAAAATCCGCGAGGAATTTCGCGAACGTTTTTTCTCTTTCCTTCGGGTCGTCAATATCAAGTTTACTCACAGCGTCGTCCGCCATGATCTCCGCGTTACCTCCAAGTAAAATATCGGTACCACGACCGGCCATGTTGGTAGCGATAGTAACGGCACCATATCGACCGGCCTGGGCTATTATGTGCGCCTCTCTTTCGTGTTGTTTGGCGTTCAGGACATTATGTTTTATGCCCCGCTTTGTTAACAATCGACTGAGACGTTCGGATTTTTCTATGGAAATAGTTCCTACCAGTACAGGCCCGCCCTTTGCCTGCCAGTTTCCTATTGCCGCGGTAATAGCGTCAAATTTTTCTTGCTCCGTCTTGTATATTCTGTCCGGCATATTCTCCCTGTGAAGCGGCCTGTTGGTCGGGACTCGCGCGACCGGAAGCAGATATATTTTCTCAAATTCACTTTCTTCGGTCTTTGCCGTACCGGTCATCCCTGCAAGTTTGTCATACATACGAAAATAATTCTGCAGCGTTATCGTCGCCAGCGTCTGGCTTTCTCTCTGCACTTCGACACGTTCTTTCGCTTCAAGTGCCTCATGAATGCCGTCAGAGAAACGCCTTCCCGGCATCATCCTTCCAGTGAACCCATCAACGATCACGATCTTGTTCTCGTGGATAACATAATCCACATCCTTTTCGAAAAGTATGTATGCTTTCAGAAGCTGCTTTAAACTGTCCACCTTCCTCTGTTGTTCGGAATAATCTTTTGTCAACTCTGTTTCTTTTGCCAGTTTTTCTTCATCCGTCATATCTTTGTCCGCTAATTCGGCGATCTGTGCTTCTATATCCTCAATCATAAATTCTATATCGAACCGATCTTTCAAAAACGTTTGCCCCCTGGCGCTAAATGTCGCTTCCCTCGTTTTTTCATCAAAAATATAATAAAGCTCTTCCAGCAAAAGATCTTTATCTTTTTCCATGACCTTACTGTCAAAAGACGCCTGCGCCCTGTCGAAAAGTTCTTTCGCGTGCCTGTCTTTGAGTATCATATCAAGTAATTCGCGATTTTTCGGATCGGCCTTATGCGCCAGATACAAATAACTCCCGGCCTCATCATCCTTTCCTGACGTAATGGCCGCTTTAAGTTTTGACATATTGTCCCGCACCAGGTGCCTCTGCTGCCGCACGGTCTCCTCAATAACCGGACGCATAAAATCATAAGCTTCATTTGTTTCGTCTACCGGTCCGGATATGATAAGCGGCGTCCTGGCTTCATCAATGAGAATACTGTCCACTTCGTCGACTATGGCATAACTCGGGTATCCCTGCACAGTATCGTCCTTGTCCATTACCATATTGTCTCTGAGATAATCGAATCCAAATTCGTTATTCGTCCCGTAGACAATATCACAGCTGTATGCTTCCTTTTTTGCTTCCGGGCTCATGTCATGCTGTATCACCCCGACAGAAAGGCCTATAGACCTGTAAACGGGGCCCATCCATTCGGAATCCCTCTTAGCCAGGTAATCGTTTACGGTCACGATATGAACACTCTCACCCGCCAGAGCGTTTAGAGATGCCGGCAATGTCGCTACCAGTGTTTTACCTTCGCCGGTGACCATCTCGGCGATATTTCCCTGATGCAGTACTATGCCGCCGATCAACTGCACATCAAAATGCCGCAAACCAATGCTTCGTTTAGCTGCCTCTCTTACGATAGCAAAAACGTCGACCACTACATCATCCACTATCCGGTTTTTGATACCCTTGAGCGCTTTCTTCTGTTTATCCCTCTCTTGCCCGGAGGTGGCGCTAAGCACCGCTTCTCTAAGCCTTTTTATCTCCGTTTCCGTTTCTTTTCGGGCCGCGAGCAAACTTTCCCTGAAAGAAGCGGCCCGTGCTTTCAGTTCCTCATCCGAAAGTCGGGAGATCTCATTTTCTAAAGTATTTATTTTTTCAACGATCGGCCACAGTTTCTTTAAACGTCTTTCGTCTACTGTGCCGAATATTTTACGCAGCAACACCCCTATCACTTTTTGCTCCTTTTATGTTTACCGCTTACAATACGCTACTTTCTGGCGCTCCACTTCAAATATGCTTCCATGAAATCATCAAGTTCTCCGTCGAGGACACGCTCCGCGCTCGACGTCTCACTGCCAGTCCTGTGATCCTTAACCATCTTGTATGGATGAAGAACATATGAACGTATCTGACTTCCCCACTCTATGCGCTTCTTACCATCATATGATTTCATCGTCTCCGCTTCTTGCTTCTTTTTTTCACGATCATATAAACGCGCTTTTAAAACTTTCATCGCGGTGGCTTTGTTTTTATGTTGAGAACGTTCCTTTTGGCACTGAACCACTATGCCCGTAGGCACATGGGTGATCCTGACAGCCGAATCCGTCACGTTTACATGCTGGCCGCCGGCGCCTGAGGAACGATATGTATCGATACGCAGATCTGACTCGTTTATATCGACTTTAATGCCGCTATCAATCTCCGGGATGACATCAACAGAGGCAAAAGAGGTATGGCGCCTCTTATTTGAATCGAATGGCGAAACGCGAACAAGACGATGGACACCGATCTCGGATCTCAAATAACCGTAAGCAAAGTCACCGCGAATAATGAACGTGGCGTTCTTTAGGCCGGCTTCTTCACCTGAAAGCTGATCGAGAACATCAACCTGATGTTTGTGCTCCTCTGCCCAGCGCAGGTACATCCTTAATATCATAGAGGCCCAATCGCATGATTCTGTCCCTCCGGCACCCGCGTTAATGCTAAGTATGGCGCCGCACCTGTCAAGCCTTCCGCCAAGTAAACTCTTAAACTCCAGCTTCTTTAAGCCAACCCGTATATCTTCTATCTCGTCATTTAAACTTCTTATCGACCCATCATCGTCGGGTTCCACTATTTCGGCAAGCTCATTTACGGAGTCAAATTGTTCTTTGATCTTATTGTACGGACCGATTATGGACCTTAACGCCTGAAGTTGACCGGAGAGATTATTGGCCTTTTCCTGGTTCTTCCATATCCCCGGCTCGTTAAGTTCTTTTTCTAAGTCCTCTATTTTCTTCCGGTTACGAGCCAGGTCAAAGATACCCCCGGAGTTCATCCAGTTTTGTTCCCAATCCCTCTAAACTTAAACGCAATTCGTTCAACATGTGAGATACCTCCGTTGGGGTATTATACAAGGGGCAAGGGTCAAGGGTCAAGGGGCATAAGAGCTTTTTCAACAGAGCTATCAGCCTTCAGCTATCAGCTTTCAGCTGAAAGCTCTTTACAACCGCCAGTGCCACCGCGCGCGCGATCCCCGCCTCTTCGATCTCCTCGACTGTCGCTTTACGAATATTGTTCAGTGTGCCGAATTTTTCCATAAGCCGCCTCTCACGCGCCTCGCCTATTCCCTTTATCTCCCTGAGTCCGGACTCAAATGCCTTCTTTTGCCGTAATTTTCGATGATA
>JAHJBY010000002.1 GCA_018813285.1 Candidatus Omnitrophota bacterium | reverse complement strand
GGGAGAAAAAGGATACTTTTTCGACCGAACCGAAGGGCCAAATTCCGCGAAGCAAGATTTTGACCCTGAGAGAGGGAGAAAAAGGATACTTTTTCGACCGAACCGAAGGGCCAAATTCCGCGAAGCAAGATTTTGACCCTGCGAAGGCCGGAGTCCCGAGGCGAAGCCGAGGGGAGGGAGCAAAATAATCCGACGAATAAAAGCATTATTGCGTGAGCCGGATGGACAAAGGCAGGCAGGAAAAACCATGAACAACGTTAAGGCTGTCATATTAGCCGCGGGGAGAGGCACGAGAATGAGATCAGATCTTCCCAAGGTGATGCACACGGTGGGATCATCTACTATGCTGGGAAAAGTTATAGGTTCTTTGAAAGACGCCGGGATAAAGGACATTGTCGCGGTTATAGGACACGGGGCGGATCTTGTAAAAAGCGTTTTTAAGGATGAAGTTCAATTTGTGGAGCAAAAGGAACTTTTCGGGAGCGGTGACGCGGCAAGAAGCGCCGTAGATACTCTTGGTGATTTTGATGGGAATGTGCTTGTTACATGCGGAGATACGCCGCTTGTCACCAGCGAGACATATAAAAAGCTCGTTCACGCGAGAGAAGAGGCGTCCGCGTCTTGCGCGCTCTTGACATGTAAAGTCGATGATCCTTTTTCGTATGGCAGAATAGTCAGAGATGCCGCCGGTGATGTTTTAAAAATAGTTGAAGAAAATTCCGCCGGCCGTGATGAAAAGCTGATCAGGGAGATCAATGTCGGGACATATTGCTTCAACGGCAGGGATCTAAGGAAACACCTGAAGTCGATAGCGATCAACGAAAAGAAAAAGGAATTTTATTTAACCGATATTGTAGGTATATTGAACACCGATGGCGCGAGGGTGGTGGCGGAATTTTGTGCCGCGGAGGAGATGATCGGGGTGAATTCACGAAAAGACCTGGCTAAGGTAAATAGCGTGCTGAACGAAAAAACCATTTTACGATTAATGGAATCCGGTGTGACAGTTATTGATCCGGCAAATACACACATAGATGAAAATGTAGAGATAGGTAAAGACACTGTGATATTCCCACACACGGTGATAGAGGGCGACGTAAAAATAGGGCCAAACTGCAAGATCGGGCCGTTTGCCAGGATCAGACCGGGATCGACGATATCCGGGAATGTCGAGATCGGGAATTTTGTCGAGATCTCGAGAACCACGATAGGAGAAGGATCGAGGGTAAAACATCATACATATTTGGGTGACGCGATTCTCGGGCGCAAAGTAAACATCGGTGCCGGAACGATCACCGCGAATTATGACGGCAAACAAAAACATCGGACCGTAATAAAAGATGAAGCGTTCATAGGTGTTGGAGCGAAACTCGTCGCGCCTATAGAGATTGGGAAAGGCGCCCGGGTTGGCGCCGGAAGCGTTGTTACCAGAGATAAAAACGTTCCGGATGGGGCGACAGTAGCTGGTGTGCCGGCAAGGCTGTTCGAGAAAAAAACAAAAAGCTAATGTTTTTAACGCAAGGGGAGTGGCATGGACAAAATAGCAATATTCAGCGGAACCGGCGACAGGGCATTGACGGAGAAAATATGCGGGAATCTGGATGTTTCTCCGGGGAAATGTGAAGTAGGCCGATTCAGCGATGGCGAAATATCTGTGAGAATAGAGGAGAACGTTAGAGGGAAAGACGTTTTCATCGTCCAGTCCACCAATTGTCCGGCGAATGATAATTTGATGGAAGTCCTTATAATGGCGGATGCCTTTAACAGGGCTTCGGCAAGAAGAGTTACCGCCGTGATACCTTATTTTGGATATGCCAGGCAAGATCGGAAAGATCAGTCAAGGGTCCCAATAACAGCTAAACTTGTGGCAAATTTATTAACCCGCGCCGGAGTGGATAGAGTTTTGACAATAGATCTTCACGCCGGACAGATACAGGGATTTTTCGACATTCCGCTGGATCATCTCTACGCGGTGGGTATTTTTGTCGATTATTTTATTAAGAAAAAGATCGAAAATATGGTCGTTGTTTCACCGGATGTCGGTGGGATAAAAATGGCTCGTGCATACGCAAAAAAATTGAACGCAAGTCTCGCCATTGTGGACAAAAGAAGAGTGAGCGATGAGAAGACCGAAGTTATGCACATAATGGGAGATGTTGAAAATAAAAACGTTGTCATAATAGACGACATCGTGGCGACCGCCGGTAGCCTGGCAGAAGCGGTAGGCGCGCTTAAGAAAAATGGCGCGAAAGACATATATGTCGCGATCACACATTCAGTATTGTGCGGTCCGGCGATCGGGAGGTTACAGAAGGCGGAAATAAAGGAACTCGTAGTAACCGACACGATACCCGCGGCCAGCGCGAAGAAAATGGATAATATTGTCCAGCTATCCGTAGCGCCGCTTTTGGGAGAGGCGATAAAACGGATACACGGCGAAGAAACGATAAGCGCGTTGTTCTGAACCCGCGAAATCCACTCTTGTCGCGTAAGGATCACGATCTCATTAAAAGAGGAGGAGGGGCAAGAGTAACAGGAAGTGTCAAAGTGTCATCGCTCACTTCGTTCGCTGGTATCAAAGTGTAAAGAAAGAAAAATAAGGCTTATATTCGGATGCTGCCATATTCTGATACTCTGACACTCTGATACTTTGACACTCTGACGCTTTTAACATAGGAGGAGATGATAAATGGAAAAGATCGTAATGAAAGTTTTTGTCAGAGAAGAAAGAGGAAAAAACGCCTGCAAGTACATAAGAAGGGATGGGCTCGTTCCCGGCGTCGTTTATAAGGGCGGCAAAGAAGCGCTGTCCATTGCGGTGGACAGGAAAGAAATATGGAAAGCGCTTCATACCGAGGCAGGTGAAAACGTTATCATAACGCTTAACATCGAGGATGGTGAGAAGAAGACAGAAAAAACAGTCATAACGCATGAATTGCAATTTGATCCTATTCGCGATAAGATTATTCATGTTGATTTCCACGAGATAACTCTTACCGACATCATCAGGGTAGGAGTGCCTGTCAGTATCAAGGGAGAGGCAGTCGGCTTGGCAGAAGGCGGTGTGTTGAATCAGGCGCTTTGGGAGATCGAAGTGGAATGTAAAGCCATGGATGTTCCGGAGCACATTGAGGTGCACATAGAGGCGCTTAATATCGGCGATGCCATCCACATCAAAGATCTTCTTAATGTGCCGGACGGAGTAAAGATCATCGATGATCCCGAACAACTTGTGGTAGGAGTGAACGCGCCGCATGCTGAAGAGGAAGTTGTCGGAGAAGAACTTGAAACAGAAGAAGGCGTAGAACCGGAGGTTATCAAGAAAGGTAAGAAAGAGGAAGGCTCCGAGGAAGAGAAAGAAGACGGGAATAAAGAGGAGGGTGCTTGAGCAAGATAATTGTCGGCCTTGGGAACCCGGGTTTTCGGTACAGGCGGACAAAACACAACGTAGGGTTTCGTGTTCTGGACGGATTTGCCGAAAAACATGGAATGCGCGTACGAAAAAAAGGGTTTCAGGGGATTTATGGCATTGGCCGGGTTCTTGGAGAGGAAGTGGTATTGTTTAAACCCATGACCTACATGAACCTTTCAGGAGAACCGGTGGAAGCGATCTGTGCTTCGCGTTTGTCCGGCATAGAAGAGCTGCTTGTTGTAAGCGATGATCTCGACTTTTCGGTCGGAGTGATCAGGATCAGAGAGAAAGGGTCATCAGGAGGACACAACGGGCTGCAATCGATCATTGAAAAGCTTGGATACGAATTCAATCGGCTTAGAGTGGGTATTGGAACTTCTGATATGCCCGAAGACAAGACGAAATATGTGCTGTCCGCGTTCTCGCGGGAAGATAAAGTCTTGTTAGGGGATGCGATAGAGAAATCCATGGAATGCATTGAGACCTGGATCGCAAGGGGGGTTAAAGAAGCGATGAACCGGTACAATTAGCGGCAAGGGTGTTTGATAACCGCCTGTAGTTTGTGCCTGTAGTTTGTGGTTGCGATAACAAGACAGGTGTGTTATTATCTTACCCGTTCACCGTGTTTGAATTACGCTCTATAAAGCAAAAAAAGCGGCATAATTCAGGGTTAATGGACAGAGAAATTTAATGCGAAAATTTGAGTATAAGTAACTTAACAGATCTGATCAACAGATAGGCAGGTATGGAGATAAATATGAAAAAGACAAGGATTTATTCCGGATTATTCATTGTCGATCCAGATAGGGAAGAGGGATCGGAAGCGATCGAGAAAGACATAAAAGCTATCATCACCGGCAATACCGGAAGTGTAGTCGGGGAAAAAGCGACCGTAAAGAAAAGGTTAGCGTTTCCCATGAACAAGAAGGAAGAAGGCGGATATTATGAGATCACGTTCAAAGCTGAACCCTTGGCTATTGAAAAGATCACGCGTTTATGTAAGATTAACACGGATATTCTGCGTACGTTCATAGACGTCATTAACGCATAGTTCCTGCTACGCTCAAAGCTTTTCAGCCTTGAGCGTAGCAGAGATCGGTTCGGCGGAACGCGATTTGACCCTGGTTATCAGGTGTTTCGTAACAAAGGGAGTGAAAATGGCTGCGAGTTTGAATAAGGTGCTCATTATGGGGAACCTCACGAGGGATCCGGAATTGCGGTATGTCCCAAGCGGGGCTGCCGTCGCGAATTTCACTGTAGCTGTAAACCGTACGTACAAGGACAAGGCCGGTGAGCGAAAGGAAGACGCTTCGTTCATAAGGGTTGTCGTTTGGGGAAAGATGGCGGAAATTTGCGGTGAGTATCTTGCTAAAGGAAGATCGGTTTTGGTCGAAGGAAGACTCCAATCGCGTTCATGGGAAGGTCAGGATGGACAGAAGAAGAACACGTTGGAGGTTATCGCGGCAAGCGTGCAGTTTTTAGGGACACGCGGGAACAAACCGGAAGACGCGAGCGACGGGAAGACGCGAGACGTAGGTAGTGTAGATCTTGACATGGAGAATGGTTCCAACGCCGGGGCGCGAGAGACTATTGATGAATCAGAAGTACCCTTTTAAACTAACAGGTGAGTGATGAAATGCTAAAGAAAAAAACGATAACAAGAAAAGTATTTAAAAAACGGCCATGTCGATTGTGTAAAGGCAAGATCGAAGCCGTGGATTACAAGGACGCTGAGTTTCTTGGAAAATTCATTTCGGACAGGGGTAAAATAATTCCCTCACGGATTTCGGGATGCTGTCAGAAACATCAGCGATTGATAGCTAACCGGATAAAACGGGCCCGGATCGCGGGACTCTTGCCGTTTGTCAAAGTAAAGCAAGGAGCGCAACGTGAACGTACTTCTTATTCAAGACGTTAATGGCCTGGGGGCCATGGGCGACGAAGTAAAAGTAAAGGACGGGTATGCCCGGAATTATCTTATCCCGCAAAAAATAGCCATGGAAGCCACCCCGAGCGCCTTGCGTGTGCTGGAGAGAGTCAAGAAAGAAAAAGCACGCGTAGCGGCGCAAGAAAAAGCGGAATGCGAACGGGTCGCCGAAAAAATAAATGGCGCCTCCTGCACCATAACGATGGAAGCCGGAGAAGAAGAAAAACTTTTCGGAGCTGTTACTGCCGATATGATAGCTGAAAGTCTGGGAGCCGAGGGGATCGAGATCGATAAGAGAAAGATCGAGCTTGCCGAACCCATCAAAGCTCTCGGGGTATATAATGTTGACATTAAGTTGCACACGGAAGTCAAAGCACAGGCCAGGATCTGGGTCGTAAAAAAATAAAAGTTCCATTTGCCTACACCTATAACGCATGAATCCAAAAGAAGTTGTCCAAAAAGTACCCCCGCAGAATGCCGAAGCGGAAACAGCGGTTCTTGGATCGATGCTGTTGGATAAAGAAGCCATTGCCAAGTCCATAGAGCTTCTTGACGAAAATTCCTTTTATTCAGAAGCCAACCGTAATATCTTCCAAGCAGTGGTCAGGCTGTACGATGAAAATGAAGGCGTCGACATTGTCACAATTATCGAGGAGCTGAAAAGAAGGAATATTCTCGATAAAGTCGGCGGATCCTCACATATCACCGAATTAGCGAATAGTATTCCGACATCCGCGAATATTGAACATTACGCGAGGATCGTACAGGAAAAATACATGCTGCGGACACTCATCAATGCCGCGACGCGCATTGTTTCCGCGAGTTATGATTCATCTACTCGCGTTGAAGAGATCCTGGACAAAGCGGAAGAGCTGATCTTTGATATTACATCCACAAAAAAACGCGGGAACACAATAATAGGGATAAAGGACGTCGTAAAAGAGAGCATCGACAGGATTGACAAATTATACCAGAGGAAAGAGAATATCACCGGTATTGCTTCCGGGTTCCATGATCTTGACATAATGACGGCTGGTCTTCAAAAATCGGATCTGATAATTGTGGCCGGACGTCCTTCTATGGGGAAAAGCGCGTTGGCAACTTCAATAGTTGAGTATGCCGGCATTACCGAAAAGATATCTTGCGCGCTTTTCAGCCTGGAAATGTCTAAAGAGCAACTGGCCCAGCGGATGCTTTGTTCGATAGCTCATGTTAACGCCCATAAAGTGAGAACCGGATTTTTGTCTCAAACAGACTGGCCAAAGCTGGTGGATGCCGCGCAAAAACTATCGGAAGCCCCAATTTTTATAGATGATACTCCCAGCATATCAGCGCTTGAACTAAGGGCTAAATGCCGCCGGTTAAAAGCGAAAAACGATATTCAGATGGTGATCATAGACTATCTTCAGCTTATGCGGGGTTCTTACAGAAGCGAAAGCCGGCAGCAGGAAATTTCCGAGATATCCCGATCCATAAAAGCATTGGCGAGAGAGCTTAATATCCCCATAATCGCGATCAGTCAGCTTTCCCGGGCGGCGGAACAGAGAGAAGACCACAGGCCGCGTCTTTCCGATCTCAGGGAATCCGGGGCGATAGAACAAGACGCGGATATTGTAATGCTGCTGTTCAGAGAGGAATATTACAACCCTACGGACGAGAACAGCGGCATCGCGGAATTGATAGTAGCGAAACAGAGGAACGGTCCGACGGGATCGATCAAATTAGCGTTTTTAAAGGAATATACCAAATTCAGCAATCTTTCCAGGCTGGAACAGGAGGAAGGGTTTTGATGAAAAACAAACTTTCCATATTCGTTATGATCCTGGCGCTGGTTTTTACAGCGTGTTATCCGATTATCGGCGGGGCCGAGACTGCTTCGGGCGGTAAACAAATAGTGGATATTCGGATAAAGGGGAATTATTCGATCAGCACAGTGACGATACTTAATCGGTTAAAAATAAAACCCGGTGATATGTTTGAGGAATCCGCTTTGAATAAAGAGCTGAAAAGATTATACGCGATGGGGTATTTCAGTGACGTCTTTATCGAAGTGGAAGATCACACCGACGGTGTGATAGTCGTCTTTACCGTAGTTGAGAAGCCTATCATCACCGGAATAGAGTTTCGCGGCAATACGCATATAAAGAGCCCAAAGCTTCTTGAGACGGTATCGATAAAGGCTGGTGATCTTCTGGATCATAACCGCCTTTCCCAGGACGTAGCGGCTATTAAAGGGATTTACGTCGAAGAGGGGTACTACCGCATTACCGTGGATTATAAAGTCGATGTTAGGGATACCGGTGACGCGGCCAGGGTAATTTACACCATCAATGAAGGCAGGACACTTAAGGTAAAGTCTATCGAGATAGAGGGAAACATGAGTTTTTCCGATGACAGCATAAAAAAACTTATGGCGACAAAACCGGCCTGGTGGTTCATCCAAAAAGGCGCTTTTGACGAAGAAAAATTCCAATCGGATCTTACCAGGATAGCGACTTTTTTCCGCGGCAAAGGATACCTTGACGTTGCGGTCACAAGCCGCATGAAGTATTCCGATGATGAGAAATTTTCACATATAACGGTTGTGATAGACGAAGGGAAAAGATATATGGTCGGCAAAATCACTTTGCACGGCGATATGGTAGTGGCTGAAGAGGATGTGAGGGAGCTTGTTTTAATGGAACCGGGCGATCCGTTTGATTATGAGTTAATGAGAGAGGACGCCGAGAATGTGCGTATGTTCTATTATGACAACGGGTACATGGACGCGGATATTGATCTACAACACAGGTATAGTCCGACGGACGGCAGAATGGATCTCTTCTATGAGATCCAGGCTCACGACGTGATCCATGTCGGAAAAGTTAATATTGTCGGAAATACCAAAACGAAAGATCAGGTTGTCCGCCGTGAAGTAAGGTTGTACCCCGGAGAAAAATACGACGGAAAATACTTGCGCCGCAGTAAGGAAAGGATATACAACCTTGGATATTTTGAAGACGTGTATTTTGAAACGGTGCCTACCAGAGATCAGGACGTAAAAGACCTTAACGTTATAGTTAAAGAGACCAAGACAGGAGAATTTTCTTTCGGCGGCGGTTACAGTTCCGTGGACGCGTTCATCGGTTTTGTGCAGATCAGACAGCGGAATTTCGACCTTCTGGATTTTCCGACATTCACCGGTGCCGGTCAAGACCTCACGATCAGGGCGGAGGCAGGGTCGGCACGGCAGAATTATTTTGTGAACTGGACAGATCCATGGATATTCGGTTTTCCGTATCTTTTTGGATTTGACGTATATCGTGAGGAGCATGACCGGACAAGCTTGACCGGTTATGGATACGACGAGAGGCGGACGGGCGGCAGTTTGAGAGTGGGAAAAGAGATCGGGGAGTATTTCGCGACAGGACTTGTTTACAACCTTGAAGAAGTAAAGATCTCGAACCTTCCCGATGACCCCGGTCCGGCGCTGGAAAGGGAGCGCGGGGAGAACACGATAAGCCGGCTTACGTTGAATATGAACTATGATCGACGGGATAATAAATATTCGCCGTCAAAAGGGTATTTCATTGGGTTTTCTGTGCAGAACGCCGGCGGTTTTTTGGGTGCCGATAAGACTTTTGTGAAAGGTTGGATCAACGGCAACTACTATCACAGTATCATAAAAAGCGTTGTTCTTGAATTAAGAAGCTCACTGGGGTTAGCTGAAAATTACGGAGATACAGATGAGATCCCGATCTATGAAAGGTTTTTTGCCGGTGGCGCCACGACTGTCAGGGGATACGAGGAGAGGGGTGTAGGGCCAAGGGACCGCACAAGCTCGGGCGGGATCGGGGAGCCGATAGGTGGTGAAGCCTTGTTTCTCGCTACAGCGGAAGTTACATTTCCGATATATACAGGCGTGATAAAAGGCGCTGTATTTTACGATGTAGGAAATGTTTGGAATAACGCGAAGGATCTGATCTCCAGTGAAATTTTTAAGGAAAACAGTCTTAAACAGGGCGCGGGCATCGGAGTCAGGGTCAAAACTCCGATAGGGCCTATAAAACTGGACTGGGGCTATCCGCTTAGCGATAATTACGGTGAGAAGAAAGAAGGCCGGTTCTATTTCAGCGTAAGCCACGGATTTTAGGCATAATAGGTATAAGAAGAAATATAAACGTTAACGAAGGGGAAAATGATGAAAAAAATGAACGGAATTCTTATCGCGGCGGTCACAGTTGTTATTGTAGGGATGTTCTTGATTTCTCCGGCATCCGCGGAATCCATGAAGATCGGTTATGTGGACTTAAGGCGCGCGTTCTATGAGTATGAGAAAAGCAAAAGTTTTGATGAAGCGCTGACCAGCCTTACCAATCAGCGCGGCGAGAAAAGGAACGAAATGGTCGAAGAGGTCAGAAAGATGCGAGATGAGGGTGAACTTTTGAGCGATTCGGCAAAGGCGGCCAAACAGAAAGAACTCGACGCGAAGATAACGGTGCTCTCTGAATACGATAGCAACACCAGACAGGAGCTTCTAAACAAAAAGAACGATATGTTTCGCGAAGTTATCGGGGATATTCAAAAAATAGTCGAAGATATTGGCGCGCGGGACAAGTACACTTATATTTTCGATTCTCGTAACATCATGTATTCGCAGAAGTCGGAAGACCTTACTGAACAGGTGCTCGCGAAATTGAACAAGAAATAGCCGACGAGAAACTTAAACTTTTTATTTTTAATATGACCGTGCTGCCTAATCAAAAAACCATAGGAAAAGAGATCCGTTTTCGCGGGAGGTCTCTCCAGGGCGGGAAAAACATTGAAGTGGCATGTAAACCGTCCCGGGTCGGAAGCGGAATAGTTTTTTTGAGGAATGACTTGCCGTATGAGGCTCCTATTCGCGTTGGGGATCTGGTGATTACAGACGGTCCGGCCAGGCGAAGCACGATAGTGTTTAACGGCGCGTCGATCCAGACAGTTGAACATTTTCTCGCGGCTTTATGGGGCCTTGAGATAGACAATATAGTTGTTGAAGTGCGCGGCGCGGAACTTCCCGCGCTTGATGGAAGCGCGGCCGGGTTTTTAAATGTACTAAAAGAAGCCGGAGTGGAAGAACAGACATCGGCCAGGCACATTATTAAGATTGATGAGACCCTGTCCGTTCAGGATAAAACGTCTTCCATTACCATCGTCCCGGCGGAAAAATTCAGCATCCTGTACCGAATTGATTATGATTGTCCCGCTATTGGACGGGAAGAATTTGAGATAGAACCTGATAGAGATTCTTTTGAGAGAGAAATAGCCCCGGCGAGGACTTTCTGTCTCAAGAAAGAAGCGGAAGCGCTTCTCGCTGCCGGATTTGGCCAGGGAGCTACATTGGAAAACACGCTGGTCATGGATGATAGCGGGCCTGTCGGAACAACATTGCGTTTTTCGAACGAACCGGTGAGGCATAAGATACTGGATCTTATCGGAGATCTCTATCTTCTTGGTATGCCGATTGTTGGAAAAGTGACGGCTGAAAGATCAGGACACTCACTTAACGCCAAAATGGTCAGAAAAATATATGAAAAATATTCAGAAAAAATAAAAGCCGCTTAACGCATAGTGATAGATCCGTCTCTTGGAAAGTGGCATTGTAACAACAAAAGGAGTGGTAATGGGCGAGAAAACGATGAAGATTAAAGAACTAATGGGGTTGATCCCGCACCGTTATCCGTTTCTCCTGATAGACCGTGTAATTGATTATGAAGAATGGAAATGGATCAAGGCCATAAAAAATCTGACTATAAACGAATCGTTTTTTCAAGGGCATTTCCCACGAGAACCCATTATGCCGGGCGTGTTGATAATAGAAGCGATGGCTCAGGCCGGCGGAATTTTGGCCCTTATGAGCTCGAAAGGGAAAGAAAAATTAGCTTTTTTTATGACAATTGATAATGTAAAGTTCCGTAAACCGGTTGTTCCGGGAGACCAGTTGATACTTAATGTCGCGATAGTCAAAGTTGTTCGGAGCAACATCGTTAAGACACATGGCGAAGCGACCGTTGACGGAGAACTTGTTGCTCAGGGCGACTTAATGTTCAGCGTTGTTGATAAGGAAAAGACATGAAGAAGATCGGTCTGATAGCGGGAGGGGGAGCGCTTCCTCTGGAATTTTTGCGTTCAGCGCGAAAAAGAGGCGATAGGGTCGTTGTTTATGCTGTTAGAGACATAACGTCGCCGCTTCTTGATGCCGAGGCAGACAAGATATATTGGTTGAAATTTGGACAGTATGGGAAGGCTGTTTTCCTGTTGCTTCTGGAGAGAATAAACCGCGTCGTGCTTTTGGGAAAGATAAAGAGGGAAGTTATTCATAAAGAAACGGTGTATGACAAACAAAGCCGGGATATTCTTGGCTCGCTTAAGAACAAAAAAGATTACTCTATTCTGTCGGAGATCACAAAGCGCTTAGGCCGGATGGGCATAAAAGTGATCGACCCTTCGGAGTATTTAGCGCACCTTCTTCAGAAAAAAGGGATTCTTACAAAGCAGCCACCTGGCAAAGATATTGAAGAGGATATGAAATCCGGGTATATTACGGCAAAAGAACTCGCTGGCCTGGACATCGGGCAGACTATTATCATAAAAGACAGGACAGTTGTTGCCGCGGAAGCCATGGAAGGCACGGACGCTACGATAGAGCGGGGCCGGGACATTGCCGGCGACGGCTGTGTTATGATCAAAGTAAGCCGTCCTGACCAGGACATGCGATGGGATGTGCCGGCAGTGGGGCCGGAGACGATAAAACATCTGGCGAGAAATAATTATCGCGGTCTCGCGATGGAAAGCGGGAGGATGTTCCTTATCGAGAAAGAGAAATGCGTGGAATTGGCCGAAGCGGCCGGTATTACGATAAAAGTATTCTGATCAAATGATCCCGACAGTTTTTCTAAACATTTCCTGATAACGAATCAAGGAACGCGGCGACTGATACGGCAGCTCTTTTCGCGGCGCCCTTATCGCCGAGCAATTTTTTCACTTCACGAAGTTCATTCCGGGCCTGTTCCATGCGGGGAACATCAGCCAGCATTTCCAGGGTTTTTTTAGATATTTTTTCAGGCGTAACATTTTTTTGAAGCAGTTCAGGCGCGACCTCTTTTCCGGCTATGATATTGACCAGACCAACATATGGCAGGTTTAAGAACGTATAGAACAGGAACGCCGTGAAAGCGGCGGTCTTGTAAAGCAGAAGGAAGGGAGTTTGCGTTATCGCGGCTTCAAGTGTGGCCGTCCCCGATGTGACAAGAGCGAAATCTGACCCAGCCAGAGCCCCTATTGTGTCATCTTTCACGTGGCACATATTAAGATCAACATATTCGGCTTCAAGCGCGGTATATAACATCTTGTCGAGGTTGGAATTTTCCGCGACAATAAAACTTATTTTTCCCTTGTAATGATCATGCAGTATTCTGGCTGATCGCAGCATGGCCGGGAACAGGTTCCTTATTTCGGATTTCCGGGATCCCGGGAGAAGCGCTATTGTTAAGTTATCGCGCTTTCCTTTTTCGGGGACATTCGTAACCGGGATATCCACAATGGGATGTCCCACAAATTCAGAAGCAATATTGTATTTTTGAAGAAAATGTTTTTCGAATTCGAAAAGAACAAGGACTTTGTCTGTATAACGCTCGATCTGCCGCACCCGTCCCCGTCCCCATGCCCATACCTGCGGAATAATGTAGTATATCACCGGGATGCTCTGCTCGGAGAGGTATTTCGCTATCCGAAGGTTAAAACCGGGATAATCCACCAGTATCGCGGCAACGGGCTTTCGCCGGCGGATGTTTTCCACGCATTTTTTGTATTGTGACCTGATCGTGCCGATACGCGTCAAGGCTTCCCAGACACCGACGATCGAAAGGTTTTTGACGTGTTCGATCAGCTCGAGGCCTTCATCCCTCAAGCGATCTCCTCCTATGCCCCAGAAAGACATATCGCAGGCGAGAGGTTTGAGCTCCCGTAGGAGCTCTGCTCCGCGCGCGTCTCCGGAAGGTTCACCGGATATGATCAGGATGTTATTCCGGGTTATGTTCATTTGGTTTGCATGTGTATCTTATCCAGAATATCAAGGGCGACGCCGAGCGCCTGGCGGCCTTCGATGCCGGAGATGAGGGGTTTCTTTTTGTTTTTGGCGCAATCAATAAACGATTTAAGTTCGACCTTTAACGCGTCTCTTTTGCGGATCCGTATTTTTTTCTTTATCAAATAATTATCGGATTTCCGGAACTGGAACGCTTCACGATGCATGTAATCCAGCAATATGTATGAATCTTCCTGAAAGATCCGGAGCTTGCGTACTTCTTCGTTTGTTACGCGACTGGCGGTTATGTCGGCGATCGTGTTATTAGCGAAGGTGAGCCGGACGTTAGCGACGTCTTCATGATTGGAGATCGTACTTTGACCGAACGCTTCGATGTCTTTCACCTTGGACGGTACGAGGCTGAGTATTATATCTATATCATGTATCATCAGGTCAAGCACCACACCTACGTCCTTGATGTGTTTTTTTCTTTTAGCAGAACCCAGCCTCTGGCATTCAATGAACCTGGGTTGCTCCAGGTATGGTTCTATGGCGCGTATGGCGGAATTAAACCTTTCGATGTGGCCGACCTGGAGAATTAGACCTTTTTTCTCTGCTATACGAATGAGCTCGTCTGCTTCTTCGAGTGTCTTTGTAATAGGTTTTTCTATAAGAACATGAATACCCGCTTCCAGAAAATCTTTGGCGATTTCATAATGGAGGCTTGTCGGAACGACAATACTGACGGCATCGAGTTTGTTCAGCATATCGTGGTAGTTGGTAAAATACTTCGTATGATATTTTTTGGCGACCTCTTTGGCCAGGTCCTCTTGGACATCACAGACCCCTGTCAGGGTAATGCCGCCCTTTCTCTTGATCGCGGAATACATTTTGGCGTGGAAAACACCTAAATGTCCGGTTCCTATTACTCCCACACGTAGTTTATTCATGGTCATAGTTGATTTTTGTAATTGTATCATTATCGCCGGCTATGGGCAAGGGATATTCTCGACAACCATAGCCGTATGTGTTAGAATTATCGTCATGAACGATTATTTCAAATTTTTAGGATTTATCAAGCCCCATCTGGGAATATTTATACTGGCCGTAATATGCATGATCTTTTGCGCGTTGTTTGGAGCGTCTCCCGTAGGCATGATCATTCCGCTTGTAGATATTATAATATCGGGGAAGCAGATCACCCTTCCTGCTGATGTTGACGCTCCCGAATTCCTGGTTAACACTGTGGACAGGATCAATGCCATGCCGCCGCTGGAACTGCTATATGCCCTCACAATGGCTGTTGTTGCGGTGTTTTTGCTGAAAGGGATTTTCATGTTTATGCAGACATACCTTATGAGCGCCGTAAGCCAGCGAGTTATCAGGGACATCAAGAACAAAATATACGATAAGCTGCTCGCTCAATCAATGGATTTTTATTCACACCATCCGACAGGGCTTTTAATGTCAAGGATAACGCATGACGCTGCCGTGATCAGGGATGCCATATCGTCCGGTGTAGCGGACACATTTTATCAACCGATAGAGCTTGTGGTCTATCTGGCCACACTCGTTGGCGTAAAAGTGTATTTTGGTATTCCCTGGAACATCATTTTGGTAGGGGTGGTCATTTTCCCCCTGATCATGATACCTGTGAAGGTTATGGGAAAAAAATTGCGCGAAATAAGCCGCCGGTCCCAGGAAAAGATCGCTGATATAAATAATATGCTTCTCGAAACGATCTCCGGCATTAAGCTGGTCAAATCGTTCAATATGCAGAGCTATGAAAGCAAGCGGTTCAAGGCACATAACCAGATGTTTTACAAATTGGATATGAAGGCCGTTAAACGAATGAAGATCGTCAGCCCACTTACTGAATCCATGGGGATAGCATGTGTTGCCGTTATTATGTGGGTCGCCGGGAAAAGCATTATTGATGGGGATCTGTCCGCCGGAGCATTTGCCGCTTTTCTTGCCGCTATTTTATCTATGATGAAGCCGGTCAAGAGGCTTAGCACGGTCTATGGCATTAATCAACAGGCCCTTGCCGCTTCAGAGAGGATCTTCCAGATACTGGAGGCACCGGTTACGATACAAGAAAAAGCTATACCGGTAGAACTCAGATCATTTGAGCGGGCGGTGATTTTCGAGAATATACACTTCCGATACGACAGAGAAAAAGATTATGTGTTGAAAAATATTAACCTTACCATAAAAAAAGGTGAGATCGTCGCGCTTGTCGGGCCTTCCGGAGGGGGAAAGACGACTCTTGTCAATCTGATCCCCAGGTTTTATGACCCGGATAGCGGGAACGTGCATATTGATAGTATAGACGTGCGCGATCTTTCACTTGAGTCTCTTAGGGAAAAAATAGGAATGGTGACACAAGAAACACTTCTCTTTAACGATACGATAGCGGCAAATCTGTCATATGGGCATCTCGACGCGGACGAAGAAAAACTCATTCGTGCCGCGCGCGCCGCTAACGCGCACTGTTTTATCAAAGACTTTCCTTTCGGGTATGAAACAATAATAGGGGAACGTGGCGTACGGATCTCGGGAGGGCAACGCCAGAGGCTGGCTCTTGCCCGTGCTGTTTACAAAAATCCTCCGATATTAATATTAGATGAAGCCACTTCTCAGCTCGATTCCGAGAGCGAGAAGCTTGTCCAGGAAGCTATAAACAATCTGATGAAGGGAAGGACCGTTATTGCCATTGCGCACAGGTTAAGCACTATTACCAACGCGGACAAGATAGTGGTTATGGATAAAGGCGAAATAGTCGATTCCGGGACCCATGCGGAGTTGTTAAGCAGAAGTCCTTTGTATAAAAGACTTTACGAGATCCAATTCCAGGACAAAAAGGCATAACACCGCAAATAAAGTAAAGTTTCCCGATTTTGCCCAAAAAAAGCTTGAATTTGTAAGTTATTTCAATATAATATCGTCTGGTGTGTGGTAGGTTTTTAAAAACTAAAGCGTGATCCCGGCGAGGCGTAATGAGCCGATGTAGGCTTTTGAATTACGTCAAATTTCGTTGAGATCCAGCGCGAAAAGGAAGGGTGAATATGTCAGTTGTTTCAGAAATGATCAGGGAATTATTGGAGAATGGGGTCCATTTCGGGCATCAAACCAGCAAGTGGAATCCAAAGATGAGAAAGTTTATTTTCGGAAAAAAGAGCGGTATATACATAATCGATCTTGAAAAAACCGAAAAAGCGCTTCTAACCGCGTCAGAGGTTGTATATAACCTGGCGAGGGAAGGGAAAAAGATCCTGTTCGCGGGAACAAAAAAACAGGCCAAGCCGATCGTCAGGGAAGAAGCGGAACGATGCGGTATGTTTTTTGTTGAAGAACGATGGCTTGGAGGTTGTTTGACTAATTTCAACACCATACGTAAAAGTATCGGCCGCCTGGATAATATCGAAGAGACCAAAAAGAGCGACACTTATATGTCTTTGGCGAAAAAAGAGAGAGTTCATCTCGACAGAGAAGAACAGAAATTGTTGAAAAACTTGCGCGGGATACGCGACATGAAAGCTCTTCCGGCCGCCGTGATCATTATCGACGCGGAGGCCGAAAGGATAGCGGTGCTTGAAGCGAGAAAACTTGGTATCCCGGTTATCGCTCTCCTGGATACGAATTGTGACCCGGATATTATAGATTTTCCCATACCCGGCAACGATGACGCGATACGGTCGATCAAATATATTTGTTCCACGCTTGCCGACGCTATAAGTAAAGGTTGCAATGAGTTTAACGGCGGAGATACGGTAACGCTTGATAAAACCGCGTCCCCCGCGACGAAGAAAGAAGAGGCCGCGCAAGTCGGGCCGGAAGAAATAACCGAGGCGGCGTCTCCGGCAGAAGAGAAAAAAGAAGAGCCGAAAGCGGAGACGAAAAAAGCGAAAGAAGAAGCGCGGGAAGATCCGCCGGCGAAAAAAGCGCCCGAAGTGAAAGTTGATGATCCGGAGGTTCTTGATGCGCCTGCCGATCCCGATGAAGAGCAAGAGGCGATAGAAGGCGACATAAATTTGTAAACTTAAAGATAAAGGGGCAATGAAATGAGCTT
>JAHJBY010000135.1 GCA_018813285.1 Candidatus Omnitrophota bacterium | reverse complement strand
TTCGTTGCGATTCGTTCTGCTATCCCTTTTGTTGTTCTCATTTTCCTAATCCAGCTCCCACATGATCTATCGTCAACTCCTCTTCAATCCCGATATATTTCTGGACGTAATCGGATATATGCCCTATGGTTTCTAATTCTGTTTCCATCCGCACGCGTGCCTTATCGGCATCGCTAAGGTTACTTCCAGTTTCTCCTTGTGCCTCTTTCATACGCTTTTTCATTAAAGCTTTATAATAATCGTATAATCGTTCTCGGCTGCGAGTTCCGCGTTTACCCTTCTTCTGGGGTAGGGTATTGATCAATTTTAGAAAACAGTAGTGCGCTTTTATACCATCTTCGTTACTATCCATGCTCATGATAGCCCGAGAATGGTTTTGATATTCTTGCACGATAAGCTCTAACCAGCCACCTTTTAGGTTTGCACTCGGTCCTTCAAATATTATCGTGCCACCGTTCTCTTCCGAATACGATGCGTTATCTTTTGCCATCTTTCCAATTATTTCTTGAAACTTAAAATACCCCTATCGAATAGTGCTTTACGATACGCTAAGAATAATTGTTCGCCTTCTTTTGGATTTGTATTGCCGTTTTCTAACCATTTTGAAACACGGTTTACCAATAACTGCCCATGCCCATCTTGGAGTAGTTCTTTTTGTATTCCAAGATCAACACTCGTAAAGATATATAGAGATTCAAATGCACCCACGAATTCAGTGAAGTATAATTTCTCATTGCCTACGTGTTTTCTCTGTGCGCTTTTGTATCTTTGAAGATACATGACCGATGAGCGATAACAATCTTCAATGTCGGTTTTTAAAGACTGCGACTTTTCCGGGATGTTTATTTCTTCGCTCATTTTCTTTTTATTCTACTTAGAATTGCCGTCTGGTTTTCCGTTCCCCCCTACCTTTTGATTTTGTAGTTCTGCGTGTTTCGTCTTCTACCTCTTTTTCATAACCTATGTTTGTCAATCCAACGCCCATTTGTTGTACGCTTTTACCATAATCGCTCATCTTACCTAACATTCCAGACCAATCGAAACCTCCTTCACCCTGATCGTTACCATTATCGTGTTGCTGCTGTTGCGATGAGGATATGCCTTCTTTTGCTTTGAGATATATTAATGCTTCTTGATCGGTGATCCCCAACTCTTGAGCCAACTCTTGAGCCTCTGGCATCAATTGTTTCATCACTACAAGCCGCTCTACATTTTTTACGATTTGCGCTTCTGCCTGCTTACGCATCTCGTTCATATAGCGTTCGGCTTTATTCCCGCTGCGGTTAAATAATCCCATTTTACTACTTATAGGTTGGTTCTACCACCTTATAAAGTTTTCGGTTTCTCTATTGTTCACCTCACCTCAGCATCCTCATCAAATAATCATAGCTCATTATCTTAGGCGTGTCCGTTAGTTTCGCTTTTCGTTTAGTACGCTTTGCCTTTTTTTTCTTTACCTTCTTCATTTTGGTAATGTATGGTTGTTTAGCATAAGATTCCTTGATTTTCTTCTTTGGTTTCACAATTTCACGTTCGGTGACTTCGCCATTCTCAAAGATTAAATCTTCTATGCTTGTCTCTGGAGCAATGATAGACTTTCGTATGAATTTCTCCTTTCGGGTTTCACTTAATACTTTTCTTTTTAGAGTTGGTTTAGCACCTTTTAGTTTAGCGAGATGCGCCCTCCACACTTTGAGTTCGGCTTTTACTTTATTAGCCTTAGCCAATTGCGCCTTAGATTTGAGTTCCATTGATGCTAATAGGAGTTCAGCAGTTGTAATAAAATCAGAAGTGTCTTTCAGTTCTCTTTTTGGAGTGGCACCCATTGTTCCGTCTTCGTGTCGTCCTGTTACTGAGTTTGCTTTTCGTAAAAGTTGGTCACTTGCTCTCTGAATGTTGATGCCTTTCTTCTGCATAGGTGGTTCTGAATAGCCATAGAACTCATATGCTCCTGAGTGCCCTTCGATGGGGTGAATATCTATTGCGTCTATCCATGCACCGTTTTTACAAATCTGCACAAGATGACTTTTCCACTCAGGATTACTCACTATTTTTGTTTTGATTTTATGTCTTCTTAGTATATTGGAGAGTGCAATTGCAGCAGCTCGTGGATTGGAGATAACCAAATCCAAATCGGCAGGTTG
>JAHJBY010000020.1 GCA_018813285.1 Candidatus Omnitrophota bacterium | reverse complement strand
CCCCCCCTTTTTTTCTTACAACGCCCTAATTTACGACTTTCTCAAACTGGTCTTTTCCAACACCGCATTCAGGACAAACCCAGTCTTCCGGAAGATCTTGAAATGGTACATTATTATTTTCCGCCGGATCATAGACCCACTCGCAAACTAAACATCTGTACTTTTCCATTTTCCCTCCCGGTAGGTTCTCCTCAACAACAAGTCTCTTATGTATTCTATACCCATTGCTATCATATCTCCAAGACCTTTCGCCCAGGATCGGCCCCGCGTAAATATGTCTAACCTGAGGCCGATCCTGCCGTAACATTTTGGGCCTTTTAATGTCATACCCGGGACCGTCTACTGCAGCCTTCTTTACAATGAGACACCGGTCGTAACATGAATTTCCTGGTGAAGTTCATTTCATCCTCCTTGTTGTTTTTCCTTCTCCTCTTCCGTTATAATGATACCATATTGGTATCATTAAGTCAAAGCGGGAATTGCATTTCTTTGTTTTTTGAAAATTTTTCAATCTTGTCTCTTATGATTTCCCGAGTTACCCGAAATGTCAGAGCTTCTCCATCGGTTCCGGAGCTTTTCGCCGGGTCTTCAATATCCCAATGAATCCGTGTGTATTTTCCGGGGAATACCGGACAGGTTTCTTTAGCATCCCCGCAAACTGTTATTACGTAATCAAATTTTGTACCGGCATACTTATTCACACTCTCAGGTTTCTGACCGGAGATGTCTATTCCAACTTCTTGCATTGTCCGCACGGAAGCAGGGTTGACCTGTGCAGGATCAGTTCCGGCGCTCGACACTTCGAACTCATCAGGCGTCATATGCTTGAGAAAGCCTTCAGCCATCTGGCTTCTGCACGAATTTCCGGTGCATAGGAATAAAACTTTCTTTTTTTCCATATTATCTCAATAACAAGTATGCCCAAGTGTAATATAATCCCGCGGCAATAAATACAACTGCCACAGCTTTTCTGACGTATAATTCGATATCGGATATTTTGTTGAATAAATGTGTTAAAGACGCGGCTCCTAATGTCATGGCTATCGAGGCCGCAACGACAGGAAGAGCTGTCCCAAAACCATATAAGACAGGCAACATGACACCATACTTACTCTTAAGTGCCAACGGTATCAGGCTCCCAAAAAAAAGAGCCGCCGAAATGGGGCAAAAAGATAACGCGAAGATCACACCAAGAGCAAACGCGCCTCTTGCCCCGGATCGAGCCAATCTTTTCTGTTTATCCTCGGAAAAAGAGAGACCTGGGAAACTTATTTTTATGACATCAAAAAGCATCAAACCAATAAAAATGAGGAGAGGCCCGAGAGCCCTATTCATATATTTTTGAAGAAAATGCGCGATTGGTGACACCCTAACCAGAAAACCCACCACCAGTATTCCCAAAACCATGTACACAAACATACGCCCCAATGTATAAGCTATTCCGGTTCGCAAAACAAGCTTTGGATGAGCAACATTTTTAGCTAAAAAAGATACCGTCGCTATATTTGTCGCCAAAGGACACGGACTGATGGAGGTTAGAATACCGAGCCATAGCGCCGACAACATCGCGACCATTTACTTCACCTCCGGCAATTCGCTTAAAAGTTCCTTTGTCTCTAACACTATATAATCGCAGAACTTTTGTTTGTCCCCCAAGTATTCCCATACCTTTTCTAAATTCTTATGTTTTATTTCTTTGCCGCCCTCAACCAGGGCAACAACAACTGATTTTGTATAAAGCCCATAATCCTCGATAAAATGAGCATTTTCCTTATTTTCAACATTAACGACTTTATATACCAACTTTCCTTTTTGAAACTCTTCACTGAAATTATTATCCAAGGCCTCTTGTGTGTATTGCTCAATTTTGCGGCAGGACGCACACCTGAAACTCCCATGCAAATACCTGACAATAACATAGTTGCCGTCGGCAACGTTACGAGAACTCACATCCAGAACAGCCGCTGCCAGAAACACCATCATCCCGACAATTAATACAGCCGCATACCGCCACATTTTTCTAAACATCCGCTTGTCCTTTTCATTTTATATCCATTTTTTTATTTCATCGACGGAAACAACCTTGCCGGTAGATCTAACTTCACCATTGATCACTAAAGCCGGAGTGATCATTACCCCGTATTCCATTATTTTTGATATATCTTCCACTTTAATGATCTCCGCCGAAACACCGGCTTCTTCCGCCGCCTTCACAACATTCTCATGAAGGTTTCTGCACTTCGAACATCCCATACCCAATATTTCTATTCTCACTCTTGCCCCCTATCTAACGAAAGTCCCGAATAATACACCGCTCATGGTCGCCATTACAACAACCAGGCTTACATATACAACGGTCTTTTTTGTCCCTATCACACTTCTTATAACAAGCATATTCGGCAGGCTTAACGCGGGACCCGCCAAGAGAAGCGCCAATGCCGGGCCATTGCCCATTCCTGATCCGATAAGCCCTTGAAGGATCGGTATCTCTGTCAAAGTAGCAAAATACATAAAAGCGCCGGCAATGGAGGCGAAAAAATTAGCGGAAAAAGAATTGCCTCCAACTACGTTGTTTATAATAGCCGATGGTATAAATCCCTCGTGCCCGGGACGCCCCAACAATAATCCGGCTATCACTACGCCTGCTAAAAGAAGAGGCAATATCTGCTTCGCAAAATCCCAGGAAGCGTTTACCCATGACTTACGATCACTCTTACTAAACCACCTAACACTCATCATCATGAGTGCTGTCAAAAAAATGCCTGTTATTATCCATTTGGAGTTGAATACAAATGTCCAAAATGCCGTATCCTGCCCTGTCGGCTGCGGTAGATTCGCGAAAACGAGCACTCCCACCATAGAAGCGAAGTAGAGCGCGGTCTTCCATAACGGCCTCTCGTTGTTATCTTCGGAAAATTGAAGATCTCCATCAACATGACGCGCTCGTTCTTCTTTGAGAAATATCAAGTGCATCAAGATCCCTATAGCTATGCTAAAGAGAACAGCGCCCACCGCCCTTGCCAGACCCAATTTCCAACCCAAAACACGCGCTGTCAATATAATCGCCAGAACATTGATGGCTGGTCCGGAATAAAGAAATGTCGTCGCGGGCCCAAGCCCGGCGCCTCTTTTATATATTCCCGAGAAAAGCGGTAACACTGTGCATGAACACACCGCGAGGATCGTCCCGGAGACAGAAGCAACGCCGTAGGCAAGCGCCTTATTGGCCTTTGTCCCGAAATATTTGATCACTGATGCCTGACTGATAAAAACAGAAACGGCTCCGGCAATAAAAAAAGCCGGGAGGAGACATAGCAGGACATGTTCTCTGGCATACCATCTAACCAGGGCAAGCGCTTCAAATACAGGATTTCTGAAAGGGATCAATTTGATCGGCAAATAAAAACATCCCAGAAACACCGCGATAATAAACAGAAACTTTTTACTCTCTTTCATTTTTTTGTACATTCGGCGGCGCCCTTCGCTATCGCTGCTCCCCTCGCTTGCGCTCCCCTCGGCTTCGCTCGGGACAGGCTATAAACCCCGCCGTTTACGTCGGGAATACATGTGAGCCGCCTCAGTATGAATCCCTGCCTGGAAACCCTGGGCTTCAGCCCGGGGAGTTGAAAGGATTCATTGTCAGAGAATACAGTTTACATCCCACACAATATCCAAAAAAAGCTTCAAGTGCGGCGCAGATCATTATAATGCCGCCAGCAATATATCCAAGCACTATAAACCCAAAAACATAAACGAAGGACATAAGCAGACAACTTACAAACCCTATTTTTGCCGCAAAAACCGTCGGCCCGGCATTAACCATCTCCGGCTTTATTTCTAAAACTTTGTTTATAACTATGCTTGCGGTGCGAATGGGGCTGTATTTTCCTTTCACAAAACTACGCAGAAAAAAATCCACCGTCAATATGAGGATTATCCACTTCATCGGTGTGAAAAGAAAAATGAGAACTGTTCCCAAAGTCAAAAAAGCATTTGTCCTCACAACGCTCTTATTCACATTGAACTCTGCTATCGAACAGGCATCCGCCATGGGATACTCCTTTGCTTATTCCAAGCGTCTTATGCTATGCTTATTCCTTGCGATCTGTAACCTCTATGAGGTGGTACCCGAAATCTGTCTTAACGGGCCCTTGGACTTCCCCGATTTCAGCGCTGAACACTACTTCGTCAAATTCAGGCACCATCTGACCGCGAGAGAACTCGCCAAGGTCCCCGCCCTGTTTTCCGGATGGGCACCGGGAATACTCTCTGGCTATCTCCGCGAAATCTTCGCCGGCTTCGATCCTTGTTTTAAGCTTTTCACACGTTTCTTCGGATGGCACTAAAATATGCCGTGCCTTGGCTTTTGTCATGCGTCTCTCCCCTATTGATGGTTGGTACACTCCGCTGCCGGCAGCCTCACTCTGCTGACAAAATGATCTGATATCCGCGTTATACAATAACGTAAATCCCGCAATAACCGCCGCAACTAAAATTAGTTTCTTCAATTAACCCTCCTTTTCACAATCATCCGGCCCGGTGATCCACTACCGAACCTGTTACATTATACATTGTAACGGAGTAATTGCACCCACAAAATTCTTAACTCATGAGCTGAGCATAGCTACGATATCTTCTTCGGGGGAACTTGTCGGTTTAATGTCAAAAGTATCCACCAGCACCTTCAGCACACCCGGTGATACAAACGCCGGAAGTGTGGGACCAAGCCTTATCCCTTTGAACCCGAGGTACAGGAGCGCTAATAAAACACAAACCGCTTTCTGCTCATACCAGGCTATATCAAAAGAGATCGGTAGATCGTTTATATCGCTTGCTCCAAAAACTTCTTTTAATTTCAACGCTATAACTGCCAGAGAATAAGAATCGTTACACTGGCCGGCGTCAAGAACCCTTGGTATGCCGCCGATATCGCCGAGGTTGAGTTTATTATAACGGTACTTTGCGCAACCTGCCGTCAGGATGATCGTATCTTTAGGAAGTTTTTTCGCAACTTCCGTAAAGTATTTTCGCGGATTCTGCCTTCCGTCACACCCGGCCATAACTATAAATCGCTTAATTGCCCCGGACTTGACCGCGTTGACCACTTTATCCGCTAAAGCCAGAACCTGCGCATGCGCAAACCCTCCGACGATCTCGCCAGACTCTATTTCTTTAGGAGACCCGCATTTTTTTGCCAATTCAATGATCCCGGAAAAATCTTTCGCTCCGTTTTTAATTCTATCGGGTATGTGCTTAACTCCAGGGTATCCTGCCATCCCTGTCGTAAATATCCTGTCCCTGTATACATCTTTAACTGGGATGATACAGTTCGTCGTCATAAGTATTGGCCCGTTAAACGTCGTGAAATCTTCGTTCTGCTTCCACCAGGAACTTCCGTAATTACCCACAAGATGCTTATATTTTTTAAAAGCGGGATAATAGTTCGCCGGAAGCATCTCACTGTGTGTATAAACATCAACTCCCGTTCCGTCCGTTTGTTTGAGCAATTCCTCCATGTCTTTCATATCATGTCCCGAGATCAATATTCCGGAATTGCCCCTCACCCCTATATTGACCTTGGTTATTTCAGGGTTGCCATAAGTTGAAGTGTTTGCTTCATCAAGAAGTGCCATTGCCGCAACCGCCATCTTTCCCGTTTCTACAACAAGGGCAATTAGCTCTTCTTGGGCACTGTCGGCAGTGACCGCGACCAAAGCTTTAACCAGAAACGCGGTTATTTCCTCATTATAATATCCTAGAACCGCGGCATGATCAGAATAAGCGGCAACACCTTTGGTCCCGAAAAGCAGCAACGATTTTAAAGAACGAATGTCCTCATTATCGCTGTACGAGAGGAGCCCCACGATCTTGGCTTTTTCCAAGGCCCCCTCTTTGCTGTCAAAAGACCAGACCGCCGAATCATGCAGATCTCCGGCACTCTCACCGGGGATCTTCCCTTTTAGTTCATCCCTGATCATCACCGCTTTTTTTATCAGTTCTATTATTTTTTCGTCATCAAAATTAGCGTTTGTGATCGTCGCAAAAAGCGCTTGATAAAGAAAAATGCCCTTATCTCGCGGTAATCCCCCGATTGCCCTCACCGCGCACACCGCTACGCCCCGCAGAACAAAGACCAATAGATCCTGCAACGCCGCGGTAAGCCCTTTTTTTCCGCATACGCCGTTAACAGTACATCCTGTATTTTTTACGGTTTCTTGACATTGATTACAAAACATAACGGCCTCCTTAGCATGGTATTTTCCTCAACAAATCCCCTATGCCCATCTTAATGATATCATTGTAGTCTCATTTTAGGAACAATGTCAAGAAAAATTTAATGTTCGGGCAGTAAAAATGGTGGGGAACCCCTTAAAAAGCAGTTCCCCACCGTAGTATTGCGCGGAATTTGAAAATCTTATTTTTTGTTTATTTTTGAAATTTTAGCTCCCTCAAGGGTAAGGTTCCCCATCAGGCCTTTCTGATCAAACGCGAAAGCAATTATCGGCTGGTTAAGCTTTGATGTGTCTATACTCCCATCCACACCGATCGCGACAACAGCGACTGAAGCGTCCGCGCCGATCTTCCATCCCGAGGCATTTTCAAAACGAGTAAGCGCAGCCGGACCCATAAAGGCAAGTATCAGGCTCTTTCTTTGAGCGCCTATCTGAAATCCAAAAGAACCGCCGACAGTGTTATAAAAACCCTGTGTCTTGCCGTCTACCCTCAAGGCGCCTTCGCCGTATTCTCCGCCGAAAACAAATCCAGCTTTTGTGATCGCCGGAAAGATCAAGAGCCCTTTGGCCTGTTTAAGCACCGCGTCCGACCCTTTAGTCGCTTTAAAAACAGCCAGAGTAGAGTCAACTTTCGCGTCAATCACCTTCGCTGTATCGCAGGCGGCATCCATTACCAGAACAAACGAGGCAAAACTTAACAGTACAAGCACCACCAGACATAATCTTTTCATCCGTCCCTCCTTCGGGTTATACATGACCCAGCGTTATTATTATCGTAATTTTCCCTCAATTTATCAAGTTATTTTATCATTTCTGTCAAGCCAAAGTAAGAATGTCCTGTTTTTGTTCTTGGCGATGTCGCGTAGCGACGAGCGTGTCTTAAAAGAACGTCTTTCAAAAATAGTAGTAGTCGTGGGTCCAGAAATGACAGACAGCCCCGGTTATTTCATGTTCTTTCTGACGGGCTT
>JAHJBY010000118.1 GCA_018813285.1 Candidatus Omnitrophota bacterium | reverse complement strand
GGAGAATTTGGATTTTATGAGTAAGAGCGTCTTTGATATGAGGATAAACAACATGCATAGCGGTATACTTTCGGGTGTAAAACTGAGCGGTAAGGCCGGGACGTATGTCTTAAGAGGGCCGGAAAAAGATGAGGCCAGGTACGTCAGCGTATCCGCGAAGAACCTTGCCGACATGAGGTTTATCGCGAACGCCATCAGGGACATGGGTCTCGACAAGAAAAAGGCGTCCAAGTTCATACAGGTAAGAGTGGCCGATGAGAACATAGATGAGAACATAACGGAAGAGAACCTTGAAAAGTACATGGAAGCCACGGGTCTCGGACTCTACCTGAAGAGAAAGAACGTGGTAATAGTGTCCTCGGAAGAAGAGAAAACGATGACGCTCGCCGGGACGCTGAAAAAAGTCAGCGATTCTTTCGGGACTGGAATAGAAGCTCACCAGATCGCGGTAGGGGACACGTTCGCGCTCGCGCAGGCCGACATAACCCTGCTCGAAAGTGAGAAAGCGCCGGTATACGTCCAGATGGCTGAGGGAGGCGTGGCGTCACAACTGCTCTTGACCGTATTAGAAGTCGTGGCGAATGACGGCAGGATCCCGGGAGACCTCGGTTCCGTGATCGCCAAAGAGGGACACAGCAGATGGTACATATACATGCCGAACTGCGGAAAAGTGGATCCTGAAAAATTGAAAGCGGAGATAAAGAACTACGAAGCGGTGCTGATGGCGGTATAAGGATGAGAAAGAGGAAGCGGCACACATTTTTTATCAAGTGCGTTTGTGTAATCGTCGCGTTCATCTTCGCGCATCAACAGCTCGGGTGGGCCCAGGGCGGCAAGCCGGTGTGGGCAATTGAGATCCCATACGATGTCGCCGGTACCCGGGAAGCCGTCCCGGGTACCGGCGACGACGTTATCATCCACATCCAGGACGCGCACTCCTCCTTATCCGCGCAATATTCCATAGCTAAATTGCTTGATACGCTTGTTACCGATTACGATCTCAGCTTCGTCGCCCTCGAAGGCGCTTCCGGCGAGATCGATACATCGCTTCTCCGGACATTCCCGGACGCGGAGATCAGGAAAGATACCGCTGCTTTTCTTATGCGTGAAGGGCGTATGAGCGCGGGTGAGTTTTTCGCTGTGACCAGCGAAAAGGCAATTACGCTTTGCGGTATCGAGGACGACGCGCTTTATCAAAAGAACGTCGAGAGTTTTCGCTCGGTCGCGGCCGAACGCGCGGAACAGACCGCCAATATCGACAGCCTCATCAAACAGTTTTCCGCTTTATCCGGCACGATATATTCCGATGACATGAAGGCCTTGAACAGGAACTGTGCTTTCCACAGGGACGGGGTCCTGAGCTTTTCCGATCACTGGAAGACGATCAGCTTTCTGGCCCGGAAGAACAATGTTGACGTTTCTAAGTATGCCGAACTTTTCAAATTACTGGGATCCATCAGACTCGAGAAAGATATCAAGTTTAAAAACGCCAATAGAGAGCGTCGTCAGCTTATTGACGAACTTTCCGCGGCCATGAGCAAACCTGAGCTGGAAGAGCTTGTGCTCCGGTCGCTCGCGTTCAAACAGAATAAGTTGTCTCAAGGAAATTACCACAAGTATCTTCTCGGCCTCGCCAGGGAGAGAGGGATCTCCGTCCGCGCGCATGAAAACCTTATCAAATTCACCCGGTATGTGACTATCTATGAATCGATAGACTTACCCGGCCTGTACAAAGAGATGAACGAGGTCGAAGACAGGATTCGCGAGACGCTTTATCGTAACCTTGAGGAACGCGAACTTTATCATATGACGAAGATGGCACGGCTTCTGGGCCGGTTATACTCTGTTGCGCTTACCAATGATGAGTTTGCTTGTCTGGAGGATAATTGGGATAAACTGAAAGCCGCGCGCTGGGCGGCGAATATCAGGGATTATTGCAAAAAATACGAAGTCCCCATTATGGGCGGTTATGATCTTTCCGGCATAATGGGAGGCCTCCCGGGCGCTATGGGTTTCTATCGTGACGCGGAGGCCCGTAACGGCGCTATGCTGGCGAATACCATAAGGGCAATGCGTAAAAGCGGCAAGCGCGTAGCGGCGCTCATAACCGGAGGATATCACACGGATGGGTTGACCGATATAATGCGGGAAAAAGGCTTATCTTATCTGGTTATAGCCCCCAAGTTCGAATCCGGAAAAGAACGTCCGTATGTCGCGATACTGACAAACAAGAAGAAGGCTTACGAACAACTCATCGAAACCGGGAAATACCAGTTGGCGGTTTCCGCGTATTTTGCGACCGGTGACAGGACCAGGCTGGTGAATACCTTTTTCTACGCCCTGGGACGTGTTGCCGCGCAAAATGGAGATGTGAAAAAAGCCGCTTCTGAATGGTATAGTGATTTTTCTGATTATTTCAATAACCTCTCTGACGAGAAAAAGGCCCGGCTTAAAGCACTCGGCCGGACTCCGGAATGGTTTAAATCCGTCATCAATAACCTTGTGGTCGTCCGCAACCGGACAGGAGCTATTTTGTATTACAGCCGGGATAAAAGAGAGCTTTATTTTGAGCTTACCGGTACCGGGGAAGAAGGAGAGTATGATCTTGCGCCGGCAAGCCCCCGGGCTGTCGAGCGGATTAAATCTATAGCCGGCGCGAGGGCTAAACAACTATTGCGGGGAGAACCTCAAGTCATTGTCGGGGAGAAGGCGAGTTCGGATGAACGCGTGTCGGTACTGGAGGCATTGGCCGGTAAGTATATTGCCCATGAAGTATCTTCTAAAACTATCGCCGCGAAGTTCAAACGCGAAGTATTGGAGAATGACGCGTGGGTCCGACTCATTGCCGGCCAGCTTGCGCGGGATACGAGGAAAAAAGAATTGACCGCGAAAAGGGTGGCAAATCTGATCAGGGCGAAGGGGTTCACCTTGCCCAATAACTGGGCAACCAACAGGGCCCTTATCGATCCGGAGACAGGCAAAACCCTGAATGGCTATATTATCGAATTTTATGAAAAGATCATCGGCGCCGAACATAGAGTTCCACTGCAGGAAAAAGTGTTGGTAGCCGCGCCCCCGGAACTCCTCGCGCAGCTCCCCGTTCTAAAAACAGAAATCAAAGATAAAGAGACAATGCCTTCCCCCAAACCTGAAGAGCCGCGTCAGCTGGGTGATACCGGGTCTCTTATCCTGCCGCTCGGCGGGGTGCTTGGAGCTGTTGTCGCTGGGGCCCTTGTTTTCGGTTTTGCCCCGGTGCTGATCACGCTTTTTGCCGCCTCGGGTGTCGGCATTCTGGCGGTCAGGGTCATAGGGAAAGGAACTAATTTTTTTGGTTCATACAGAAAACACCCGTTTTTGCGCAAAGTTGTCTATAAAAAAGGGTATTCGATTCTCGCGTTCGGGCTGATTTTCGTTTCACTGGCTTTAGATTCTTGGTGGGCTCCGGCGGATCATACGGAAGACCAAAAACGGCTTATTGTTTCCGGTCATGTAAAGAAAACAGATTCTGTTAGTTTGCTTCCTGTCAAGTTGCCCGTAAAATCGGACAAAGCGGAGCGACCCTCGCCTCAAGAAAGAAACCTGGACTACTACGAAGATCAGCTTAAAGCTGAATTTGCCGATTATTGGGATTCTCTCGAGAAAAAATCATATTTCAAGGCCAAGGATGGCCGCTTAATTCTGGAGGGAGTTTATTACAGCTTGCCGGACGGAGAATTGCGGATGCCCAGTTCCGAAAGTTACGGGCGGACATTTCTCGACGCAACCATGCCGCAACGGCGTCTGGACGAACTGGACAGAAGGATAAACAAAGTGTGGGCCGGGATGGACAAAAGAGTTTTGCCGGAGTACATAAGGAGCAAGGTTAATAAAGAAGGAAATCCGGTGGAAGAACTACAAAAACCGCTTTTCGCACTTCGAGTCTTTGCCCGGGATATGTATGATTATCTGGAGAGGAGAAATGTCCGTGTAATATTGACCGATCTGGGTAACCCCCATGGACGTTGTGTAGGTGACCGATGGTGCGGGGTGCTGGCAAGTAGGGGAAAAGGCGCCATTATCGAGCTGAATTCAAAGCTTGTTAGGGTCGAACGGGGCGAGAAATTGGGCACGCTGAACATGGCATCTTTCATTATCCACGAGAGCGCGCATCACAGGGATTTCCCGACAAATTTGGCAAGCTGGGATTTATTTATTCTTTCGAGGATACAGGAATGGTTTTCTCATTTTGCGATGTGGTTCCCTTCATTTGAAAGGAATGCTTTTGGCGAACAACTGAAGTTTATGGATGACATCCTGGGTATAAAAATTGATATAGAAACAAGTAATACGTGGCTGAGATATTCGAACACAAGCTTCGTGCTTGCTTTCCTAAGTACATGTTTTTGGCTGGCACACGGTTTTTTCGCGTATTTTGTGGACAAGAGACTGGAAATAAGTAGAAGAATAGTTCACTGGTATTCATACAAAGGCCCAAAAAAGTATTACTCTCCGTTTCGTTCTTCGCGTAAACGTGGGGTTTTCCCTCAGTGGATTTTGAATAAAAAGCATTATCGGATTTCGCCTACTAAACGGTATTTTTCCCGACGTTATTTACATAAAATATCGTGGGGTAATTCTTTTCTGGCCGGTTTTGGTTTTTTCGCGTTAGGGCTCACGTTGTCAGGCTTATCTGCCGACGCGGCTGCCGCTCTTACCTTTTCTGCCGCGGTATTTGCCGTACAGGCGCTGGATCTCAAGGTAGGCGTGATCGCGTGGATGAACGAACTTTTCGGAAAAATAATACCCACAAGGGCCGGGCCGGAGTTGATAAAGCCCTTTAAGGAAACCAGACCTGCCGGAAAAGAGGAACTGGCATACGTTCAGGATGGTACTCTTTACGTCGATGCCGGAGAGATGGCGACGCGTCCTAAACTCGTGCAGTGGCTCTACTATTCCCACGAATGGCTCCATTTAAAAGGCATGAAATCCCATGTTGTTCTTTACGCCGCGCAGGGAACCCTGATCGCGCTGGCGGCGGCCTTATTTACAGGCGTTGTGTTGGTTCCTGTAACAGCTATGACGTTTGGAGCGTTTATGTTGTTCGCGTTTAAAGAAGATATAGAAGCGGTTGATGATCCCGGTGTGTTAGTAAAATCGCTGAATAAAAAGTTTCCGGAAAGCGAAATAGACAAAAAAGAGTTCGTTGACCGGTTTTATGACAATTTACCCAGACACATTTTCGCTGATAAAAAATATGCCGTGTCGTTATTGGAAACCACCTACGAGAAAGCCCTGAGCGTCTTAAAGGATCCTACGAAATTGAGTTTTGAGTTCCAGCCTACCCCGGGGGGTAAGGGGGATCAATTGATCCTGGCCTTTGCCGATGTAAGGCGCGGTATTGACAGGTTTGTTGCCGATACCATCGCGACAGAAGGGGTTGATTTGCGAGATCAAAACGCTTTTACTGTGGAGGTGCCTTATGGAGATTCCGTATCGCGTGTAGTTATCAGCATGAAGGATCTTTCCGAGAGTGGATCGGAAAGATTAGAGGAACGAACGAAAAGCAGGATAAAAGCGGCTTTTCAGGGTTTTTCAGCAACACCCATCATGGAATACAGGGGATTTTCATCAATAGATGACGCGTTAGCCTCGGGAGACGCGGCGTTTATTGATGCAGTGGGAGGAGTGGATATAGTCGCGGTGGTACATAATATAATTCCCCGGGAGATGCAGTATGACGCGGATCAGGCGGCGAAATTTATCGAAGAAAAAATAGAAGAATTCGAAAACAGAATAAAACTTTTTCTGGTAGAGGCGAAAGAAATACGGCAGGTAGAGTTGACGGAAGACGTTGAAAAAGAGATGGAGATGCTGGCAAATGAAACCAAAAAAGAACTTAGAGCTGAGACTATCCTTGGTGCCAAGATTGTGAAATCCGAACCGGCGATGACAATGTACTTTAAGATTCTCAAAAGGATATCCGAATTGAAAAAAGAAACGAAACAAAAAAAGAATATTTCCGCGTTGAGCGCGTTAGACGTGAATCTTAAGGTCGATGTGTTACGCGCGTTTAGTGAAGTGATATATTCGGAGGACCGGTTTTTACGCAGCATATCGGCGGAGAAGGTGCCCGGGGAAAAAGAAAAGTTGGTGTCGATTCTGAATAAGGTGCGTGATGAAAATGTGAAAGTTTTGGCGCGTACCCGCGATGATTTGGTAGAACCCGTCAAAATGATGGTCGAGGAGGTAAGGAGAAGAGTGTTGAAACAGGTAGAAGGAGAAGCACTGCCGGCTTCGATAGCGTTATGTGATGTATTTTGTGCGTTTGAAGAAACGAAAAAAAAGGGAGATGGTGAGCAGAAAATTCGCGAGATATTCGATGAAGCCCAGAACATAGTAAGACGGGTAATCGCGGAACTGGAAGAAACCGAGATTTTTATTAAAGAGTTTAAACCGGCAGAGAATGACAGGCCACGGGTTTTATTTCTGAAGGGAAGCCTTTTGGCGGCTGATCTGGAGAATTTTGTGAAAAACGAGAATGTCAAACTTATCGTTACAACAGAAGCAGGGCCTACGACACATTGGGTGCTTGTCGCGAAGGATCTGAACGTACCGGTATTTTTTGCCGTCAAAAAGGCGGGCGGTGAAATTAGCGGGATCTCGATCGAAGATATGCGAAAAAAAATAAAGGTAGGAGACCGCGTATTGTTTGATGGCAGCACAGGTTCTTTAATAAGCGATCCGGATGTGCAGATGGAAAGAGATCATGAGGAAAAGATTCGCAGGCATGCGGCCTTTGAAACATATTACAAACGTATAAGTCAAAAACCAGCTGTGGTAGGCGAAAGGACGGGGACCGAAGGTGGCAGGAAGATGGATGTGCTGGTGAACGCAGAGCAGGAAGATGAGCTTGTTTCAGCTTTATCTGAAGGGGCCGATGGAACGGGGCTGGTCCGGACCGAGATGTGGCTTTCTCCGGATCTTCAATGTCTGAAAGATCTTAGGATGAGTATTGCCGGAGGGGAATCCGGGGACAAGTTGATGGATGCGAGAGATGAATTGAAAAGGCGTCTTATGGAGAAGATTAGGGGCATGATAGATCGTTCAAACGGCAAAAACATAACATTCAGGATGTTTGACGCCGCCGATGATAAACAAATAGGCGGACAGAAACAGAGCGCCTTCGGCCTTGATTTTTACAGAACACCCCTCGGGCATGAACTCCTGATGATCGAGTTGGAAGCTTTGTTCGAGGTCGTGGCTGGTGACAGGCATAGCAACGTTAAACTGCTCTTCCCGCAGGTGCAAAACAAAAAGGATGTTATCGAGATCAGGGAGAAGTGGGGACAGGAGGCAATGGATGCTGTTCTTGCCGGTTTGAGGTATCAAGCGAAGAAAGAGGAAGTAGAACAAACCGAGAAAAAGTGGAAGGCAGTTCCTATCGGCGCCATGATTGAAAGCACGGAGGCCGTGCGTAACATAAAGGGGATTCTTGCCGGAGTCGATTTTGTAAGTATTGGGACCAATGATCTCATAAGGGATATATTCCGTCGTTTTGAGAAGGAGTGGGGGGTAGAGAATTTGAGGGCAACCATTAAGGGTATTTTTCTATTTAGACAGTTTCAGCTTCCCGTGGCAAGAAAAATGGAAACGATAGCGAAAGCAGTGTCAGATTTCCAGAAAGAAACCGGCCGGAAGATACCCGTAACGATTTGCGGCAATTCGGCCAGCATTAAGGAATATCTATTGCATATGGTTTACGTGAGTTACAAATATGATGTGGATATCTCTCCGAGTATACCGTTTGTCGATATAGCGGAAACAAAGGAGTTTATAAGGAATTTCGGGCATGAAGGGTTGAAGACTGTGTTTGAAACGCTCGGGAAAGGCGCGCAGGAACGCGTGGAAGAGAAGGTTCGCGGGATAAAAGGGCGTATCGCGAACCTTCCGGAAGTTAAGAAAATTATGGGAGAAGACGCGCAAAAAAAAGCAGAAAAAGCACGGGAAGAGACGGTGCCGTTGGAAATTGCGGTAGAAAAAGATGAGGTGGAGCTTCCGAAAGGTCCGGAATCCCAAAAAGATTCGGCAGGCACGGGCGAGAAGATGACTTTGCTGATAGTAAACGAGAAAGGGTTGCACTTGAGGTCTGGGGCGAAAATAGTGAGATTAATGGAAGAATGCAAAGCCGATATCGCGATATGGAAGGCGGGAGGAAAAGATGCGCCGACAGTTGATAAAAACGCGGGCAAATATATTGAAATTGATGGGCTGCTAGAATTGCTTATGTTCGGGGAAAAAAAGGGAACTGAAATAAAACTGTTGATCAAAGGAAAAAATAAGGAAAAATTCATCAAAAAACTGTTAGAACTGGAGGACGAAAACAGTAAGGGGAAGCCCGAACGTGTGTTTGTGAGAGTAACTTCTGCCGAGAAAGATCATCACGAAATACGTGGAGAGTTCAGCGTAATCATAGGCGTTCCCGATGATGTTTACATCGCTTTAGGTGAAGGCCGGATTGAGGAGATTGAAAAGGCATCAGATATCATTATAACCGGGGTAAAGACCGCGGGGAAGGCCGCGATGGAAAAGGCCGTGACGATGAAGGGATTCAAACAGAAGGTCGATCGGATGGCGAAAGGGCGGAAAGCCATAGCCGCTTTTCTGGATATAGATAAAGAGCAGATTGAAGAAGCCGAGGCGATTATCAAAGATTTTGCCGATAAGGCCGCGTGGGACATCCTCAAACTGACGTATCCGTGGATGTCGAGTCTATCCGGCGAGACGCGAAGAAGACTCGATGAACTTGAAAAGGGAGAGCTTGCGGGCATACATGGCGTGCTCTTGAAAACCTTTGAGGATATGGGTTTCTCCGATCTGGGTCAAAAGAGCATGTATGAGATAAGGGCGGAAAACATGTACAACCGGCACAGGGAAGATTATACGGTACCACTTAAGGAATACCTGGCGAGCGGCCTGAACGGCAAAGAAGCCCGGCGTTACATGGTAACGGCCGTGGACAACGCTTTTGACATGACGATGCTTGCCGGGGCTATAAAAGAAAGAAGAGAAATGATGGGATGGACGCCGGATAAGGAGGACCCCGTGATGGATTTCCTCATCGTGCGAAACGAGAGAGAAGCGGAGAACATTGAGGAGGTTCTTATCGCTACAGGGCTAGGCAGGTATCTTTCCGTAGAGCAGGTTATCGTGGTCGGGAAGACGGACACGTTGACACCGGAAGAAGTGATGCGGGAGATACGCAAGAGAACTGGTAAAGCGCTGAGGATGAAGCAAGTAACCATGGGGCAGGGCGCGGATATAATCAGGATCGACATGACGAATCCGGGAGAAATATTCCGCGCGGATAACCCGGACAGTCCTCGCTTAGTACAGCTTGAAAAAGGGCTCGCGAGCCAGCTTTACAGGATGATGCTCGAGATTCAGGCGGCGGGGGATAAATGGCCTTCATGGGGAGAGGAAAGCGGGTTGCGGCAAATAGAGGTAGGCGGCACGAAATATAATCTTTATGTTTATTTGCCGGAAGTTGACGCCATAGACATTGATTTGGAGAGAAAGGAATATGAAAGATACGTGCTTGAAGTTCTTGTGAAAGCGTAATTCAATTAGTCTAACTGAAGGGAGTAAACGATGTTGAAGAAAAGGCCCGTGGGCCATAAAACGGCGATTTTCTTGATAACCGCCTTGTTCCTGATTAACAGCGCTTCTTATGGTATTGATCTTTCCAATGACAACATATCCCAGCCGTTAGTTTTTGCCAAGGATTCACCTGCTCAGGAATCGGAAATATTCCGGAATAAAATATTGCTTGATTGGCGACAAAGGGCCGTCTTTCTTTCCATAACTTCCCACTACCTTATCGATAAAGGCAATAACGCTGATCT
>JAHJBY010000117.1 GCA_018813285.1 Candidatus Omnitrophota bacterium | reverse complement strand
GGGAAAGTCAGAGTCACTGTGGGGGAAGACAAAATCGTTATTTGAGCCGGTCTATAAGAAAGAGAGAATTTTTAGAAAGTTACCGGTTGAGGCTCCTTAACATAAGATAAGTCGCATTACAATGTTTATAAAGGAAAACGGTTTACATTTAGAGTAAAAACTTTCGTAATAGTTCAGCTCTGAAAAAAATATTCTGCTGCCCAGCAAAAATCATTTCTAAAAAATCCCCCGCTCCGGTATAGGAAATCTCCGATCGTTTCGAGATCGCTTCGTCGCTTCGTTCCTCGCGATGACACCGTCAAAACTCATTTTGCGTTACTCTTGTCTATTACGTGTGTATAATTTTTTTAAAGAATAAAAAAGGTAGACGTTTATGCTTGATTAAATCCGTTTGATAAGGTATAATTACACTAATCCAAGCATTGTATGTGCTAACCTAAAAACAAGGCTTTTTATACCAAGGAAGACCATTGTTTTCAGCTATTGCTTAGAGCATTTTAAAAGCGTAAAAGGGGAGTTATTAGTTTACTATGTCAAACGCCAGGACTAATAGCAATATTTTGAGAAGAAAAGGACCATTTAGGGTAATAGCGGTGTTTATTACTCTGTGGTCCTTTTTGTTTTCTGCGGTGGGGAGTGATATTCTTGTAGAAATGGCCTGGGCTGCCAGAACGCCCTTAGAGCTTACTGGCGTTGGCTCTAATAGAGCTGGCAGTCCTGCTAATAGCGGCAGTAGGGCAGGGTTAAACCTGCCCTACAAGGATAGAGCTTTGGAGGAGAAGGACAAAGAGTTACATGTAGATACGTTTATCCTGCCCGAAAATCTAGGCAATATAAATGATTCTTGGAAAGGCAACTCAGATAAGATTGTACTTCATATCCAGGACGCTCATTGTAACTATGCCGCCCAGCACAAGATCTCCGAAATAATTAAATACCTCAATGATGAATATGGGGTAGATACCATCAACCTCGAAGGCGGTACCAGGGATTACGAGCTATCCATATTTACCAAAATTTACGATAAGACGATCCGCGAAAAGACAGCGGATTATTTCGTGAAAGAAGGCCTGATAAACGGCGCGGAATACTTCGCTATAAACAATCCCGAAAAAGCAACGCTCTGGGGCATAGAGGACACGAAACTGTACATAGACAACCTGAACGTGTACCGTGATTCCTTGAAATATAAAGAAGAAGTCGATAGGCATCTTGATACCCTTACTTATGTCTTAAGCGTTCTCAAAACCAAGATCTATTCACAGGAACTTCTTGAGTTTGATATTGAATATTCGCGGTATAAGGCCGGCACAGCGGAGTTTAAGGATTATCTGGCTTATCTTATCCGATCCGCGAAGAATAAGGCGATAGATATTGAGGGATTCACCAATATTTGTCTCACAAGACAGACGCTTGCTGAAGAAGGAAATATCAACTTTAAAAAAGCGAACAATCAACGGGACGATCTTATAGACAAATTACAGAAGAAACTATCCAAAAAGTCTATCGAAAAGCTTGTATTAAAAACGGTTGAATTTAAGACAGGGAAAACATCTCAAAAAGAATTTTATGCCTGCATAATCGATAAGGCAAAGCAAAAGGACATCGCTTTAGACGGTTTCGCCGAACTGCAGAAATATATCAGCTATGTTTCAATGTACGACGCCATAGATAAAACAAAGACGATGTATGAATTGGAAAAGTTAGAAGATAGCATAAAAGAATCGCTATTCAAAAATGATAAACAAAAAGAACTAAACAGGCTATTCAAAAACCTCGTGATACTTAAAAATATGTTCAGTGTTACGCTGACAAAAGATGATTACAGATATTACATCAATAACAGGGGATCTTTTTCCGCGGCGAACTACACGACATTCATAAACAGTGAAGCCCCTCTTTACAAGATCACCACGCGGCCTGATGAAAACATCACAGATATTGATCGCTACCGTGAGAACATTTCGAGATTTTATAAATATTCGTTTAAAAGAGACGACATGTTCTTGAAGAACATTAAGTTTACCGCTTTGTCATCGCGAGCCCCGCAGGGGCGAAGCAATCTCAAAAATATCTCGATTCTCATTACAGGCGGATTCCATACTGAAAACCTGTGTGAGACGTTCAAGAAGAAGAATATATCATACGTCTCTATCATGCCGAATTTTAAAAATAACGATGGATATGAATGCCCATATTTCAGATTACTAAAAGGCGATGTGACAAAGATAGAAAAGATGATTTATGACACTTTTACGTCTCTTCCGGCGTCATCGATTGCTATAGCCGCGTTGTCAACACCCCTGGGGCCACAAGCGCTGGGGATAGGATGGCCAGGCTCGAAAGAGATGGAAGCAGCCCGCGCTTCTTTCGGCGGCGCATCCGATAAAAAAACGTCTGACGAGGGAGAAAAAGAGCTATTCGAAGAGGTGCCCCAAAGTAACATATCCCCGGGGCTATGGAGCAAGTCTCGATATGCGCCGGCGTTTACAATCGCCGCGACCCTTCTTTCTTCAGGGGGGAACCAATATATTCTGGAAAAGAAATTTGGCGACGTAACGGTCCGCGTAATCGCCACATTAGGAGAGGTCGACATCGAAGACGTTGTGGGAAACCCGGGCGTAGGAGTGATCGTGGTGAGAGCTCATTCCACAGAACTCAAG
>JAHJBY010000116.1 GCA_018813285.1 Candidatus Omnitrophota bacterium | reverse complement strand
TCCATTCACTCCAGGCTTCAGAGCCGGCTGCGATCAGAACCCCTTCGTTTATGGCGGAACCGGTCTTAAAGAAAAGCTGTTGATGCTTGTGGTAATCTTCCCATGCCGGGTCAGAGATAGCGCTCGGATCGATGTTAACAAGCCCATCCGCGTCTGGTAACGCCGGAAGCACAGGTTCTTCCCTTTTCGTTATATACGCCCTGTCTATTTGCAACGAGCCCACAGAGGAAGACCTGAGACACACTCTGACAAGATTACTGCTCCAGGGAAGATTCCCCGCGGTAACCACAGTCCTGAAAGCTACCGGCGGCGTCACCCCGGATACGGCATCTCCCATAAGACATCCGTTAATCCCCTGCTGCCCGACTTCGTCTCCGGCAGACCACACAAAAACCCCCTCTTCATCTTCCTCCGGGATCTTTAATTCTACGCGGACCACCGCATCGGGTATTTCAACATTGTTAAAAGACGCGCCGTCAAACGCGGATTCCCGCCACAGATCGTAGTAATCTGTAAATTCAACGTAACTCCCGACACCACCGGCCGCGAATTCCGCATAACTCTTGTTATTAAAATCCGGATCTGAGGGATAGTTCATAGAACCGCCGGATACACTGATATTGCCTGGATCCTGATAAAACTCCACCTCACGCCGGCTGCCTGAAGGTTCTATCATGATGGTATCCAAGCCGATATCGTTGCCGGATGAGGATGGATTCGGATCGATAATCTCGAATTTTATGACGTGATCTCCCGCGTCAAGTTTTGCCCATCCGAACACCATCTTTCCAACCTGAACGGCGTCACCTGACTCGTTATAAAAATCCACCACCGAGGATAACGGAGATATTTCGAAAGTATCCAGATTTTGAAGAAAAGTATCGTCCGTGGTGGATCCTCCGCCGCCCGCGCCAAAGGTTACAGCATCCGCAAGTTGAGTATATCTCGCTTCTATTGTCATCGTGTTATCCCGCGGGTCATACACGGTCCGCCTCAATGTCTTACTACCATCGGCTTCGGTAAAGATATGATATATCACCGTCCTCGCCCACTCTATTCCGGTGTCCTCATCCACCGTAAACAACCCCGTACCCGCGTCAACATCAGCCACGGGAATACTCATAGCGGTATACACGCCTTCGCCTGTCGGATAAAAAACCATATCACCCTGGGCAAGACTCGATAATCGAATATCAGCCTTTATTGTTTCAAGCGCGCCCATCAGATCTACTCTTAAATGTGTTTTTTCCGACTCTCCGGTCCATGTTTTATACGTAAACAACCAAGCGGTTATTATAGCTACCATGACCATCATCGTTATCAAGACAACAAGTATCACTTCTGTAAGCGTGAACCCTCTTTTATTTTTCAATCTCTCAAACAACATCTCACCCTCTCTTATCCTCTCTACCGGCTTAATTTAAATTGTCTTGACCCTTGCCCCGCCTGTCCCGCCTGCCCCGCCTGTCCCGCCTGTCCCGCCTGTCCCGAGCGAAGCCGAGGGGAGCGAAGCCGAGGGGAGCGAAGCCGAGGGATGACCCCGATCATGTCTATTTACGATAATACGCGCTGACACGCATTTTTAAACAACACTCACCCTTTAGTTTCTGGCTTTTAGTTTCTATCTTTTAAAGTATCCACTAAGCTCTAACAACCAAAAACTAACAACTAATATCACGCGGCTTCTTCAAAACCTTCAAAAAATAAGGTCTCCATAACAATAGGATCCCCCATGCCCGATTCTGTTCCATCAATATTAATCTGTACTTTCTCGACGGTTGCTTTCACTTTTATCAACTTGGAATTACCGTCATAATTTTGAACTACTTCGGTTGTACGGCGATAATCAGCGTCACCATCGTCATCGACATCTATTTCTATGTTCGATTCGACAGCGCCCGGGTATAGCTGGTCAAAATCAAATTCTTTTAAAATATCGATCCGTCTTTGTGCCAAATACGAGGCCTTATAAACCGCGTCAATGCGTTTTGAGAACACAGCACTTTGCGTTACCGCGGCAAGTACCGACACGATCGATATAGCTACCAACAGTATCGATATAACGATCTCGACGAGTGTCAAGCCATGCCGGGTATTCCATGAGTTTTTCATTTTACTGTCTTCATTTTGCATTTTGCATTTTGCAATTTCTCTCGCGACCCTACACATCAAGTTTACACGGTTTCGGGTACGGAAACCAGCCGCACAATCCGGCATCGACTAACACCGGTTAACCACGACGTCCTCACGGTGTAATGAAGGGTCATCTTTTAGCTCTATCTTGCAGCGGTGTCTTCGCTGGATATCGCTTAGCATTTTGGCTTGATCTGACATAAGCGCGACATTTATATCGGGATGCGTAAGGACAAGAACATGCTTTTGTCTGCCGCTGATGGTCGATAGAACACGGTCTATTCTTCTGGCAGTTTCTATGGCTACCGTTTCCGCGCTTTTCACGACCCCTTTCCCGCAGCAATAGGGACATTCGACATGGGAGGTACCTTCAAGGCTTTTTCTCATCCGTTGTCTGGTCATCTCTACTATGCCGAACGCGGATATCGATCTCATGCTTATCTTCGCTTTGTCCCTTTTAAGCTCCTGCTGAAGCAAATTGAATACATTATCACGGTGTCCCTTTTCATCCATGTCGATGAAATCTATGATAATGATGCCGCCTATATCTCTCAACATAAGCTGCCGCGCTATCTCAGCGGCGGCTTCAAAATTCGTTTTGTAGGCTGTATCCTCAAGCTTCTTTTTACCGGTGAAATGGCCGGTATTCACGTCAATAGCGACAAGGCCTTCCGTTTGCTCTATTACGATATTCCCTCCGCTCGAAAGACTTACCTTCCGCTCGAATATCTCATCGATTTTTTTATCCAGGTTATATTTTTCAAACAGAGGTGTCTGTCCGTTGTAAAGTTTCACTTTTTTGCGAAGCTCCGGTCGAAATGATTTGAGAAATTTTATTATGCGGTTATATTCATCTTTTGAATCAACGACAAGCCCTGTAACATCATCGGTAAATCTGTCGCGTATCATCCTTAAGACCGCGCCGTATTCCTCATAAACAGTGGTCGGCGCCGGTTTAGCCTCCATCCGGACCCTGATGCGTTCCCACAGGTTAAGCAAATATTTCATCTCTTCACGAAACTCTTTTTCCGGTGAATCCTCCGCCATTGTCCGCACTATCCATCCAATTTTATCCGACGTCTTGATGTTGTGCAGAATATCCCGTATCTCTTTTCGTTTCGCCCTGTCTTTTATTCTCCGCGATATCCCAACATGCGGATCATGCGGGGTAAGGACCAGGTACCTGCCCGGGATACTTACACAGGTCGTAATACGCGGCCCCTTGGTCCCGATGGCCTCCTTTATCACCTGGACCATGATCTCCTGTCCGTTCTTTAATACTTCTTTTATCTTTGAGGCGGACTTGCCTTTGTCCGATACCGAAGTGAGCTGTTCCTCTTCTTCCGGTAAAATATCTTTCAACACATAACTCTTGTCAATAACGTCTCTCAAGTGGAGAAACCCGTTCTTTTCCAGGCCTATATCCACAAAAGCCGCTTCTATGCCTTTGACAATGGAAGTCACCCTCCCCTTGTAGATACTTCCCGCGTAATGTTCGAGACCTTCGCGTTCCATGAAAAAATCTATCAACTTACCGGCGGTCAATATGGCTATACGTGTTTCCACCGGCCCAACGTTTATCAGTATTTCTGTTCCCGAATTATCGGATTGTGTTTTTTTTCTTCTGGCCATTTTTTATTTTGCGAGCGCTATTTTTTCGCGCCCTCCTCCTTTTTTTCTGATATTTCACTGATCCTGATACCGTGAGGTAATTCGAGGTTTAACAATTCCGTTAACTCGTAAGGATCCCTCCTTTCGGTAAGCCTGAACTGCATTCCTTCGGAATCACTCCTCTTGCCCAATTTTAGCGCTTTCGGCATGCTTATTTTAACGCGCGGCGTGAACCCCGAAGACAGCACAAAAGGCAAGTCCGCCCTTCTTATCGCCCGCCTGAACAGGGTCATGAGATCAAGATGTGAAATATATACCATATTGCCCTGTTTGCAAAATTTCACATCATATGCCGTCATTGGTCGTTGGTTCTCCTGCCCCTATCCTCCGCTGGCGTATTGCGTATCGAGTATTGGATATCGGATATTGAGTTATTCATAGCGCCTCTTTTTATAGATTGCCGCGCTCACTACGTTCGCTCGCAATGACGAACTTTTCGCCTTATAGCCTCCGGCCTATAGCCTGTTGTTTCTCGTTTATTGACTATTTTGACCCTTGCCCCATGACCCTCTGTGCTTCTTCCATTCACCATCTATTCACTTTTTAGGGCGAAAGATTTTTCGCCCCTACGATTCACTATTCCCCATTCACGATTCGCCCCTTGCCCCTCTGTGCCTTTTTTCTTGCCCCTTAACCCTGTTTTTTACCGCTGCTTCCGATAGAACCATGGATTGTACGAATCGGAAAGATCTTCCTCAACCGGCTCGCCTTCCGCCTCTCGCCGTTTCTCTTCATCGAAAATTGTTTCTTTCTTGCCGTCTTCTACGTCTGTAAAATCAAACCACGCTTTTCTTTTCCACTTTTTCTTTTCTTCCCTCACTGCTTTTTTCGCTTCCTGCCGCAGGTTGTAATTTACCTGGTATTTTTGGTATTCCGCGACGGTATATGATTTTTGAATAGAATCCATCCCGTCCTCAATAAGATGCACCGTTACAAAAAACACTATTTCGGTTTTATCGATCTGTTCACCTTCATATTTGAACATTTTTTCCAAAAATGGTATACCGTCAAAAATATCCCCGAGTACGGGAAACTTATTGACAACATTGGTTACTTTGTCTTTCACCAGGCCGCCTATGAATATGGTCTCATTGGACCTTATCCGCACCTGTGTATTCGCTTCTCTCGTTTCGTAACTCATCGCGACTGTGTTCTCATCGGTCGTTGAAACGGCTAACTGCGTGAACTCCAGATTACTTGATACCCGCGGTATAAGATTCACAACTATATCTCCCGAGTCGTTAACATGCGGAATAACCGTCAAGGACACACCGATCTCCCTGGCTTCGGAGTCACTCTCGAACTCCACGGTGATCGCTTCGGCCGTCTGCAGCGCTTCCGCTGTTTTCTGCAGCATGATCTTCTTCACCACCTTGATCGTGGCCTTCTGATTATTCAACGTCGTTATGCGCGGAGTCGAAAGTATGTTAACATCTTTGCGTTGATCGATCATGTTTAAAACGGCCGTGAACTGCGAAAAATCAAGCGTGCCGTAAGAGAACAAAGTTCCCAGAATGGGCTCGGCAAGCGTCTTTATCCCTCCCTCGGTAGAAGCAAACGGCATGGTCGAGGCCCTCTGCGTAACAACAGTGTTGGTAGTTATAACACCTGTAATAGGATCTGCAATACTAGTCGGAGTCTCTGAAGTCGTGATCGGAAAATAATCCCTCTGATTTCCCGGCAGAAATTTCAAGATACCCTCGTTTGTAAAGGGGAGCGTTGTGGGTCTTATGGCACCCGAGGCGCTGATAATAGCGTTCCAGTCTATACCAAGCTTTTCCGCGTCCGTCAGGCTTATTTCGATAACCTTCGCCTCTAACAGCACCTGTGCCGGTTTTTTATCCACTACCTGCAGCATCTTTTTTATTTCGTTTATCTTCGCCGGTATAGCCGTTACAACTATCGCGTTAACGCTTGAGATGAAAGTGGCGCTTTCACCCCGGCCGGAGTCGATGATAGCGTTTACAGCCGCCATAACCTGCTCTATGGCCTCACTTTCTTTCACGACGTTCACCTCTTCGCCGAGCGTCGAATCCGATTCCTGTGAAAGCTCGATCTCTCTTATAACATGGTTAAGCGGAATAACCTCCGTAACAGTATCCTCTGTCTGCAACATTCCCTTGGGCATAACACGTATAATATTCTCCTCCATCGAGTACGCGTACCCGTAGTTCCTGGTGATTATATCAAGAGCTACCTCCCACGGCTTGTTCCGGAGTCTCATCGTCACGGCACCTTCCACTCCGGGGGATGGGATAATATCTACGCCGCTGATCTCAGAAAGATAGTTCAATACCGTCAGGATATCCACGTCCTTAAAATTAACGGTTATATTTCCCGCATCCGGCAGCGAGACCTGAGTGACATCGCCCGCGGCCGGGATATTCCCTTGGCCATGTGAATATCCACCGAGACTAAAAGTCCCGAAAAATACCGCGAAAAGTATTATAACCGCTTTTATCCGGAACATTTTATGAATGATCATTGTATTCTTCCTCCTTCTTTCAGCTTTCAGCCTTCAGTTATCAGTTTTCAGCATCACCCATCACTCTTGCCCCTCTGTGCCTCTTCCATTCACCATCTATTCACTTTTTAGGGCGAAAAATCTTTCGCCCCTACTGACCCTTGCCCCTCTTGCCTCTGTGCCTTTGTGCCTTTTTTCTACTCCTCTATTCATAAAGTCTAAGATCGTGAGTCTCTTTTCCAAGTTTAACCGTAACTTTGTTGTCATTTATGGTGATAACTGTTAGACCACCAAGGCTATCGCCTTCTTTCATTATTTCCCCATTAAGGATCACGGATTTATCCCCGCTTGGGCTTATTATGATCCCCTGAAGGGTTACATTGTCCAAGGACGCAATGCCTCCGGCACCATTTGCCACTCTTACCCCCGCAACGCCGATAAGAGGAACAAAGGGGTCTCTTCTCCCGTCGGAATTATAAACAAATCCGGCTTCGGACGTCATAGAACACACAAAACGCGCTCCAAATACGATCAGCATTAAGAGTACCGTCCAACCCGGTCTATTTCTTCTTTTGGTCTTCCAGTGACACATACGTTTTCACCATCATTTCGATATCATGTAGCCGTGGAGTATTCTTGTCGTACCGGATCTCTACGCCATCTATCACAATAACCCGTTTTTCCTGTTCCAACCTGGTTATAAAAGTCCCTAACTGGTGATATCCCCCTTTGGCTTTTACCTGAATGGGCATTTCACGATAATACTCATCCTGTTTTCCGTCGGTCTCTACCGCCTTTAGATCATAGGGAATAATGCTCAAAATTTGTATGTTCGAATCTTTCGCTATCGAGGAGAACCCGCCTAAAAGCGCCGTTATTTCTTTCTGCGCCGGAAGATGTTTGGCGTGTTTCCCTAATTCCTTATTCAATTCCGCAAGTTTCCCTCGTCTGGCATCGATACGATCTATCATCTTTCTCGCGGTTTCCACTCTGCTCCTGAGATCGCCGGATTCACGGGAGACTTTGAACAATTCGTTGAACCCCGGCACCACGATCAGGATAAAGTATATGAAAGCGATAAACGCAAGACTTCCGCCGATGATATACCGCCTTGCCACGGGATCCTTTAACAATGTTTTCAAGTTATCTATCTTGAGATCGATCATTTTTTCTTCGGTGTTTCCTCTGCTTTTTTGGGGATCGCGTCCGGCTGTTTGAACCTGCATACCAGCTTGAATGACATAACTTCTTCATTGTCGAACTTCCGGTTATGTATCCCCTGCAGTTCTATTTCACTGAAATATTTAGAAAATTCGTTGTTTTTTTTCAGGCTATCTATGAATTCCCCGACAGTAGATGTAGCTTCGCCTCTACCAAGCGCGTAACCGGATAGTTCGAGTCCGGTAAGCGTATTCTTTGTCTGTCGTTTATCTCTACCCTTCGATTGGCTGAAAACCGGTTTAAATTCCGACAACCAGACATTCGGTATCGTCGCCATATTCAGGCCGCCGAGCAGCTCCACCCAGTCGAGAGCGGGGTTCGCGATATCCCTTGTCACCTTTAATCGTCTTTCAAGGCCGGTGATCTTGCTGTTTAATTCCTCCGCGGCGCGACACCCCGGGCGCAACTCTTTCCATTCTTTGTTAAATTGCTTTAAAGAATTTCGTTTCACTGTAACCGACAATAGCACTACCGCATGCATAACCACCATTAACACCAGAACGGATATCGCGATAGGTAATACCGGTATATCCGGCATGGCCAGCTGCTTCTTTTTTCTAAGTTCCTTTGGAAGTAAGTTAAGTTCTATCATCTTTCATCCATGTCGGCCTGCGGTCATGTTCTTTCGGGCGCCGGGTTCGTCGCCGTTTATCCTCGTAATGCAAGCCCTATGCTTACGGCAAGCTGCGCGGAAACCGCATCTATCGTCTCTCCGGGTATGCTCTCTGAAACATTCACTCCGGAGACAGGGTTCCACACATTGAACCCGGTCCCCATCTTTTCCTGAAGATACTCCACTAACCCTTTCTGGGAGATCATCCCCCCTGAACAGTAAACATTGCTAACCGTGGTATTGTGCTTATTCTCAAAATAGCCGAAAGAAAGCCGCATTTCTTCCGCAAGTTCATCAAGAACCGCGAAAACGGATCGGTCTACCTTCTCGCGGTTTTCGGATCCATCGGACACCCTCAATTCCTCCGCTGCCTGCCGATCAATACCCATGTCCTCCGCGATCGCCCGTGTGATATCGTCCCCTCCGATCTGAATAACTCTCATAAAGCGCGGAATATTTCCCGTCGTTACCAGCACATTGGTCTCTGAATGACCCAGATCAAGAAACGCGGTGCCTTTGTCACCGGGAACAGGATTGAACGATGTGAACGCGTTAAAAGCGGCAAACGCGCTGACATCTATGATGTTGATATTAATGCCTAATTTTTGGAACAATTCTATCCGTGCCTGCACGAAGTCACGTTTAGCCGCCGCAAGCAGGACATTCATCTGACCTTCCTCGGCATCGTCGATTATAATGAAATCCAGTATCACCTCGTTGATATTGAAAGGGATATACCTCTCAGCTTCAAATATCATCGCATTCTCAAGCTGGTCTTTGGTCATCTTCGGAAGGCTGATGAACCGGACTATTACGTTTGATCCTGAAAGGGAGATGTTCACCTCGGAAGGATTAATACCGACCTCGCTGAAAGCTTCTTTGATAAGCTTCCCTTCTTTAACGGCCTGTCCTCCGTAGGACGGTATCTGTTTTACATTATACGCGGTAAGTAGCGGCTTATCAGGTTCCTTTAATATCGAAGCGATCTTAATGGAATAGCTGCCTATGTCAAGTCCGACAACCTCTTTAAGTCTCTTGTTTAACGTAAACATTATTTAAATGTTCCGCCTTCGGAATGGGAGTATTTAATATTATACATCTTCAGGTAAAGATTAGCACACGGCATAATCAAAGTCAAGAAAGGGTCTACTCACCTGATATATTCTTCTCTACGAACATATCAATGTCTTCCGGAACATGCAGTGTCATTACATTGAGACTCTTATCTATCTTACGAAGCAGCCCTTTCAAAACATTGCCCGGGCCGATCTCAAGAAAATCGGTAAAGCCACCGGAGATCGCGTTTCTGACAGACGCGTCCCACAACGTTTTACTGTCAAGCTGATTAGCAAGGTTTTCTTTGATTTTTGACGGGTCACGCGTGATTTTCGCGTCTATATTACTTATGAAATCCGTCTGAGGCTCTTTTATTTCGATCTCTTCCAGAACAACCTTGAGCTTTTCCTTTGCCGGAAGCATAAGCCTGGAGTGAAAAGCTCCGCCAACTTTCAATATGATCACTCTTTTGGCGCCTCGCCTCTTCGCGAGATCTGCCGCAAGTTCCACCGCGGGCGCCGGACCCGATATGACCACCTGCCCGGGACAATTCAAGTTTGCCACCTGAACGCCCACTCCGTTACATAGCTCCTCAACTTTATCCATTTCAAGGCCTATTATAGAAGCCATCTTCCCTTCCTCTTTCCTGCAGGCTTCTTCCATAAACTGCCCTCTATATTTAACGAATTTCAGGCCGTCCTCGAAACTCATCGCTCCGGCCGCCACCAACGCGGTAGGCTCTCCCAGACTTAACCCTAACGCCACCCCACCGACCGCGTTAATATCCTCCGGAGAAAAGATCTCGGCGTCGGGATTACCAACCGGGGTTCCTTTTACTTTTTCCGCCAACGCGTTCAATGTAGCAATAGACGTGACAAAAATGGCCAACTGGCTGTTAGCGGTAGACATTAACTCGTCTTCCGGACCGCGAAAACACAGTTTTTTGAGGTCTTTCTCCAGCATCTCGTCCGCACGGTCAAAAACCCATCTTGCCGCCGGCCGGGCTTCGTAAAGTTCCTTCCCCATGCCTGCATGCTGGGAACCTTGCCCCGGAAATAATAATCCAAATTTTTTCTTCAACTTTTCACCATTCACCATTCACTTGTTCACCATTTAATTATCAACGCGCCCCATGTCAATCCACCACCGAACGCGTCCATCAATATCGTGTCCCCCCGCTTGATCCTGCCTTCCTCAACGGCTTCACACAACGCGACGGCGCTTGAAGCAGCTGACATATTCCCGTATTTTTCTATGTTGAGATACACCTTTTTCGCCGGATCAACCCCCATGCGTTTCGCCAGAGCGTTTAAAATACGCAGGTTGGCCTGATGCGGTATTATGAGATCTATATCATCTCCTTTAAGGCCAAGAGGATTCGCGACCGCCAGCGCGGCATCAGCCATGATCTTCACCGCGTGCTTAAAGAGAGTATTACCCTCCATCTTGATCGTATGCAGTTTATCTTCAACTGTTTTTTTCGACGCCGGCATACGTGAGCCTCCGGCCGGCAACTGAAGCAGATCGCCTTTATCCCCATCAGCGCCGAGATTCACACCCAGTATACCGCCTTTGTCAACCTGGCTTAATACCGCGGCTCCGGCTCCGTCGCCGAAAAGAATACAAGTAGAACGGTCTTCCCAGTCCGTAATTGCCGATAATTTCTCAGAGGCAATAACAAGAGCGCGTTTATACATTCCGCCTTTTATGAACTGATCGGCAATAGCCAACCCGTAAATAAACCCTGAACACGCGACACTGATGTCAAACGCCGGCACCTTCTTTATGCCAAGCTTATGCTGTACCTGACAGGCCGTTGACGGGAAAAACATATCCGGTGTGATCGTCGCGACGATTATAAGATCAATGTCTTCCGGTTTTAAACCGGCGTTATTCAAAGCACACCTGGCAGCTTTAACGGCCATGTCGCTGGCAGCTTCATCTTTGGCCGCTATACGTCTCTCTTTGATCCCGGTCCTCGTTACTATCCATTCATCAGAGGTATCCACCATTTTCTCAAGGTCCGCGTTCGTCAAGACCTTCTCCGGTAAGTATTTTCCTACCCCCAGTATTCCGGTACGTTTTTTTTCTGTCACCATCATCTCCTTCGTATTCATTTCAGACGTTTCAGGGCGCGGAAACCGCGCCCCTACGGACCCTTGACCCTCTGCGCCTCTTCCATTCACCATTTATTCACTTTTTAGGGCGAAATATTTTTCGCCCCTACTTCGTTAATAATTCTCCAACTCCTCGATAATATGCGCGTTTACGTGATGGTTCACGTACTCCGCGGACACTTTAATAGCATTTTTTATGGCGACATCATTTGCGGACCCATGAGCGATTATCACCCGGCCGTCCACGCCCATAAGAGGCGCTCCTCCATATTCGGTGGCGTCTACCCTTTTCTTGATGGATTTGAACGTTGGTAGCGTTAGAATAGCTCCGAACTTTGTCATCCAGTTACTTGCTTTCAACTCTCTCTTCAGCAACTCAGACGCCGCATCCGCAAAACCTTCCGTTACTTTCAAAAAAACGTTCCCGATAAATCCGTCGCATACAACCACATCGGCGCCGCCTTCGTAAACTTCTTTGGGCTCGATATTGCCAATAAAATTCAACTTGCTTTCGCTAAGCAGTATGTGCGCTTCCTTAACAAAATCCGTGCCTTTCGTGGACTCCTCGCCTATATTGAGAAGCGCCACCGTCGGGCGTTCTTTATTCAGGACATGCCTGGAACACGCGTCACCCATAATGCCGTACTGAAGAAGATGAAGCGGTTTGGGATCAATATTCGCCCCGACGTCGATCACTAAACACGGTTTTGTAAGTGTGGGGAATACTACGGCGATCCCGGGCCTGTCCACTCCCGGCAGCAGTCTAAGGCTTAATGTAGCCGCGCAAACAACGGCACCGGTGTTTCCGGCACTTACCAGCGCATCCGCTTCTTTGTTTTTAAGGATCTCCACTGCTCTCACAATAGAAGAATCCCTTTTTTTACGAACGGAGATCGCGGCCTGTTCGTCCATCCTGATGGTCTCGGAAGCATTGACTATTTCTATTTTTCCGAAAGGCCCGCCGCACTTATCCAGGACACCCTTTATTGTCTTCTCGCATCCCACAAGAATTATATCGCAACCTATCTCTTTCGCGGCAAGAACCGCCCCCGCGACAGGAACCGCAGGAGCCCTGTCACCGCCCATCGCGTCCACTACTATCTTCATGCGTAACCTCTCGTATCCCCTTAAGGGATCTTAGCTTTTCTTTTTTTTCTTTTCCCTCTTCTCTTTGCGTTCTTCCATCGTCTCGATATGCTTTACCGGCCTGCCCTTAAAATACCCGCAATAGGCGCATACATGGTGCATTTTGCGGGCCTTCCCGCATTGGGGGCACTTTGTAAGAGCCGGCGCCACGGCTTTGTAATGTGTCCTTCCTTTTCTTCCTCTCGACTTCGAATGTCGATGTTTTACTTTTGGCATTTCATCCTCCGTTATCCGTTATAGCTTCGTGTGTTTCCGCGAAAATAAAAAACCGGCAGCTACTTTGTTTGTTCAGTAATGATCTTGTATGTATCTTTCGCGATCAACAATTCCTCATTTGTCCTTATTGTCATGAACCGGGTTCCGCTTTCAACAAGATAGCTGAAGCTTTTCTTCATCTCGTTCTTTATTTCAGGCACGTTTTCCCCTATTCCGGCTGTAAACACTACAGCGTCTACGTTTCCCAAGACAGCCGCATAAGACCCGATGTACTTCTTTATACGGTATACAAAAATATCATACGCCAACTTAGCGCGCTTATTACCCTCTTTTATCGCTTCAAGAATATCCCTTATGTCATTGCTCACACCGGACACGCCTAAAAAACCGCTTTTTTTGTTCAATGCGTCACTTATGTCTTCGGCGGTTAGATTCTCTTTTTTCATGAGAAAAAACACAACAGCCGGATCTATGCTACCGGAACGCGTGCCCATCAAAAGGCCGTCCAGCGGCGTAAACCCCATCGAAGTGTCTATGCTCTTGCCGCCTGCAACCGCGGTGATGCTGCAGCCGTTGCCAAGATGTGCCGTGATCAGATTGACTTCTTCCAGCGGCTTCTTCAGCACCAGAGCGGCCTTGATCGAAACATACCGGTGACTGGTGCCGTGAAACCCGTATTTTCTTATCGCGTATTTTTTGTAGTATTTATACGGTATGCCGTAACAATACGCGTATTCCGGCATGGCATGATGGAAGGCCGTATCAAATACCGCTACCTGCGGAACAAGTTCGAATATCTTCATGCAGCTTTTGATGCCTTCAAGCGCCGGAGGGTTATGAAGAGGAGCCAACTCACTAAACTTCTCAATGCTTCTTATCACGCTCCTGTCTATAAGAGTGCTGGAATGAAACTCTTCACCGCCATGGACTACCCTATGCCCCACCCCGGCGACGTCACTAACATCAGAAAGCACGCCATGCCTCGGGTCTATCAATGTGTCCCTGACGATCTCTATAGCCTCATGATGGTCCTTACATGGGATCCTTCTTTTTATGAGTTCGCCATCAACGACTTCGTGCGCAACGGAAGAACGCACTCCCCCTATACACTCGACTATGCCTCCGCAAATAGACGTTTCTTTCGCAACGTTCAGAAGTTCGTATTTAACCGATGAAGAACCGCAATTTATAACCAGTATTAGCATTTAAACACCCGTTTTTTGCTTCGCTTTAACTCTGAGAACGGTATTTACAACCGCATCGACAACATCTTCCCAGCTGCATCCGCGTGATAGATCGCTGCACGGACTTTCCAACCCCTGCAGGAGAGGCCCTATAGCCCTGGCTTTTCCGAGACGCTCGGTAAGCTTGTAGGCGATATTTCCCGCGGAGAGGTCCGGGAATATAAGCACATTCGCATTCCCCGCGACCGGGCTTCCCGGACATTTCGTTGCCGCTATTTCGGATAATAGCGCAGCGTCTACCTGCAATTCCCCGTCTATCGCGAGTTCAGGCCTTTTTGCTTTGACTTTCGCAAGCGCGAGCTTGATCTTGTCTATGGACTCACCTGAAGCGCTGCCTTTTGTAGAATAGCTTAACAACGCGACACGCGCCGGGATCCCAAAAACCCCTGAAAATAGATCACTTGAAGCTATCGCTATGCCGGCAAGCTGACGCGGAGAGGGATCCGGTATTATGCCGCAATCCCCGTAAACAAAAAGCCCGTCCTCTCCATACGGACAATCATCCAGCTCGATCACAAATGAACTTGAAACAGTCCCTATTTCTTTATCGATCTTTATACACTGTATGGCCGCCCGCGCGACATCGCCGCTCGTGTGATTAGCTCCGGCGACAAAACCATCAGCTATGCCCATGCGCGTCATCATCGCGCCGTAACACACGAGGTCTCTCATCAAATGATCCCGGGCTTCCGAAACAGTCACACCCTTATGCTTGCGCAGTTCATAATACGCGTTCGTTATCTCGAGACGTCTCGCGTCGCGTTCAGGATCGATGACCCTGACATCGGTGAGCTCGAGAGAATCCTCTCGAGCCAGGGCTTCGATCTCGCCGGTTTTACCCAGAAGAACAACATCGGCAATATCCTCGCGAGTGATGAACTGGGCAGCGCGCGCTACCCTTATGTCATCACCTTCCGGCAGAACGATAGTTTTCTTTTCGCCCTTTTTCGCTCTTTCTCTCAACTCAAGGATCTTGCTCACTTCGTGAATTTTCCTCTCAATTTTTCCCGCACATGCGGCGGAACAAACTTCGAAACATCCGCACCCATGGAAGCTATTTCTTTGATAAGCCTGCTGGATAGATATGAATATGCCGCGTTTGGCATCATGAAAACAGTCTCTACCTCCTGACGTAATTGCCTGTTCGTCAGAGCCATCTGAAATTCATACTCAAAATCCGAGATCATCCTTAATCCCCGAATAACAATCGTAGCCGACTTACTTACGGCGTAGTCCACTACCAGACCGTTAAAACTTTCCACTTCGACGTTCTTGTATTCTGAAACTGCTCTCTTTAACATATTCACACGATCTTCTATCGTAAAAAGTGTGTCTTTTTGTTCACTCACCGCGACAGCGACATACACCTTATCGTAAAGCGCCGCAACCCTCGCGACAACATCGATATGGCCGTAGGTAACTGGATCAAAAGTACCCGGATAAACAGTTGTTCGGTTCATTTTCTTGTAAAAATCGATATCGAAATATCTTTATAAGTCTTTTGTTTTAAAAGAGTAATATACCCCTCAATTTCCTGAAGAGCCTCCCCGGTGTGATGTTCAATTATCAATAATCCAGATCGGTTCACTATATCATAATTATTTACCTCAAGCAAGGTTTTTTTGGCTATATCCTGACGGAACGGTGGATCAGCAAAGATCAAGTCAAATTTCTCCGTACCGGCTGATCCAAGCGCGGCAAGCTTTTCAAAAACATCTCGAGACGCAATCAACGTTTGCTCGAGGCAATCAAGTGTATCAATATTTTCCCTTATCGCGCGCGCGCACTGTTCGTTCTCTTCGACAAAAAGCACGCTCGCCGCCCCCCTGGAAACGGCTTCCAGGCCATACGAGCCGCTGCCGGAAAAAAGATCCAAAACCCGCGCACCGGGTATCCATTCCGCTATCATGCTAAAAACAGCTTCACGAACCCGGTCTTTCGTCGGACGAACCTGCGCAAATTTCGGATACCGGATCTTCCTTCCTCTATATTTCCCGCCGATAATTCTCATTGTTTGACCACAATTAGCGTATAGCGTATTGCGTTTCGCGTAAAAAAAGGGTGCGGAAACCGTGGCTTGAAACTGCAAAGGGCGAAAGATTTTTCGCCCCTACTGACCCTTGTGCCTCTGTGCCTCTGTGCCTCTGTGCCTCTGTGCCTCTGTGCCTTTGTGCCTTTGTGCCTTTTTTACCCCTCGCCCCTTGGGCCTCTTCCATTCACCATCTATTCACTTTTTAGGGCGAAATATTTTTCGCCCCTACGATTCACTATTCACCATCCGCGATTCACAATTCGACCTTCCCATGGAACCTTTCCGTGATACTTTTTCTTATGCCCAGATGGCGAGGGTCCTTCAACTCGGGATCTTTCGTGACAAGAGCAAAAGCCTCTTCCCGGGCCTCCTCCATTATCTTAAAATCTCTCACAATATTGCCAAACCTGAGTTCCGGCAACCCGCTCTGCCTTGTGCCGAGGAACTCTCCCGGGCCCCTGAGATCCAGATCCCTCTCGGCTATGAGAAATCCATCATCCATTTTTGTGATAGTCTCTATCCTCTCCCTTGAAACATCTGTTGTCGGATCCCCCATCAGTATAAAATAAGACGCGTGCTCGCCCCGCCCGATACGCCCCCTCAACTGATGAAGCTGCGTAAGACCGTACCGGTCGGCATGCAAAACAAGCATAACAGTCGCGTTCGGAATATTCACACCTACTTCAACTACGGTCGTTGCGACAAGAATGTCATATTTCCCGGCGCGAAATGCCTTCATGATCCGGTCTTTCTCTTCCGTTTTCATCCGGCCGTGTATCAATGCCAGGCGTAGATCTCTAAAAGCCTCGTTTTTCAAACGTTTAAACATCCCTTCCGCGGATGCCATCGGCGAGGGATCCTTGTCCTTAACCATCGGACATACAATAAAAGCCTGCCTGCCTGTACGTATTTCTTCCCGCAAAAAATTGTAAACTTCCTCCCGCTGCTCTTCTCGCGCCCATGATGTCGAGACTGTTTTTCTTCCATGGGGCTTATCTTTCATGAATGAAATATCCATGTCCCCGTAAACCGTAAGCGCCAGGCTCCTCGGTATCGGTGTCGCGGTCATGATAAGGGTGTCCGCTTTCGCGTTTTTCTGACGCAGGGTTTTTCTCTGGTCTACTCCGAATTTGTGCTGCTCATCGATTACGATAAGCCCCAGGTTTTTATAGTTTATCTTCTCCTGCAAAACAGAGTGCGTCCCGATAACGATATCCGCCTCACCTCCCGCCAATTCAGCGCCCACAATATCTTTCTCTTTTTTTCCAAGGCCGTTAATAAGCATCCGGATATTGAGACCCAACGGCATCAGCGCCTTGCTTATCGTAACATAATGCTGGCGAGCCAGTATCTCGGTGGGCACCATCATCACCGACTGGTATCCGTTTTCCGCGGCGGTAATAAGCGCGTACATAGCGACCACCGTCTTGCCGCTACCGACATCCCCCTGAAGAAGGCGGTACATGGGTCTGGCCGACGCCATATCCTTCTCGATCTCTTTTATGCACTTTTTCTGTTCTCGTGTAAATTCAAAATTGAACAATTTCTCGAACTCGTCCAACAAACCCTCTTTCGCGAGATGTTCTATGCCCTTCCGCGCATGGCGTCTTCTCCGCAAAGCCATGATGACCTGTAGTACAAAAAATTCCTCGAAAACCAGCCTCCTGTAAGCCCTTTCCAGATTTTCGGGTGAATGAGGAAAGTGGATATTTTGAACGGCGAATTTGAAATCCACCAGTTTTTTTCTGGCCCTCACATACGTAGGCAGGGTATCTCTTACCTGTCCGAGATGATCACGAATAGCGCAATCGATCGTCTTGCGCATATACCGCTGGGTGAGGTCCTGCGTTAAGGAATATATGGGAACAATGCGGCCGATCTCAAGCGACTCCCCGTGAGCTTCGTCCATTATGTCAAAGGCGGGATGTACCATAACAGGCCGGCTCTCTATCTCGATCTTCCCATAAAGAAAAATTTGCTTACCGACAGCGAAATGCTTCTGCAAAAACGGCATATTGTACCAGACAACCTGCAAACGTCCGGTTGCGTCTTCAACGGCCGCGCAGGTAATGCTCGTCCCCGTCCGCGCCCTGAAAACACCGCATTTCAGAATCTTTCCCCTGACGGCCCTCTCGTCTCCGATCTTCAGATCCTCGATACTTGCCGCGAAACTCCGGTCTTCATATCTCCTCGGCAGATAATAAAAAAGATCCTGGACGTTCTCTATGCCCAGCTTTTTGAAGATAACAGACCGCTTAGGACCGACTCCCTTCAAGTATCGTACGGAAATATCACCATAATTCTTTTTCTCTTGCATAATATCGTCTCTTATGATACTATCCATGTGTGTGAAGCTCCACGGCTTTACAATCATGGTCTCTGTTTTTTTCCAGGATTCCGCTTCGCCGTGGAGCGGAATCCTGAGCCAGAAAGCCAAACATCTGCGCCCTTCCAGGCGCGGCTCTCTGGCGAATGGATAAAATTGTCGGATATTGACTTAAATCATTATATGGGAAAGGTTTTGATATGGCAAGAGAATGTTACATATGCGGAAAGAAACCCACGAGCGGAAGAACCATAAGCCGCAGGGGTATGGCAAAAAGTAAAGGCGGCGTAGGCCAGAGGATCACCGGAAAAACGCTAAGAAGGTTTTCACCGAACCTCCAACCGGCGCGCGCCGTGATCGACGGCAAAAAGAAAAAGGTAAAAGTCTGCGCGAAATGCCTGAAGGCCGGAAAGATCTCTAAAATTTAGCTTCTAATTTTCACGTCGAGTCAACAAAAAAACCAGGTCCGCTAAAAGCGGACCTGGTTTTTTTGTTGACTCAAAGCTTCTCGATATGACACTTAGAAGCTAAGTGACACTGTACCAACAATGTCGGTCGCGACGTCTGAGTTAATGGTCGTTGAATCGTACGCGTTGCCCGGGAAGAACCACGCGGCGAGGATGCCAAACTGCACATCTTCGGTGTAATCCCAGCTAGCGATAAGATCAAGTTCTCCACCAACCTGTTTGCCTCTGCTTGTTGTCGCTGTAGCAGTCTGCGTAGTCGGCCTCTGCAGCCAGAAGTACGCGTACTGAGCGGAACATGTAAGGCTGTCCGTCGGCTCAACAGAGATAGAACCTAAAAGCTGGAACTCGTTCGTATCCCCTGCCGTGCTGTTGACTGCTGTGTTGTAGAATATGTTCTGATATTCACGGATCTTCGTGTCAAACTTACCTCTGAACATGCTGTCCCAGCCTTTGTACTTACCGGCTGTGGTAGCATTCGCGTCGAGGGCATCGGTTTGACCTGAGTACCAGATAAACTCCGCGTTAAGCAGCGGTCTCCAGGCAAAATTCTCCTGAAAATAGCGGCATTCCAGCATGGCGTCTACCGCCCATGCGCTTCTGTCCCTGTTTACCTGTTGAGGAGCTCCGAGAACCGGGTTCAGATATTTACCCATCTGGTACGCGCCTTCCGCCGCGATCGTCCAATCTTCTATCGGATCGAAACTTCCTCTGATACCGATAGTATGAACATCGTTACGGAGTTTCCCGTTCATGCTGTCAAGGCTTGTTCCCTGAGTCGCGCCCGGGTTTCTGGACTGCTTCCACCAATAGTATCCTTCCATTTCCCCGTTCATGCTGTCAAACAAATACCCGACGTTCACACCCATGAGATCCACATCGTCGTCCGCCAGTCTCGCGTTTTCAGAGATCTTCGCGTACACGGCATCGATGGTCCACGGATCGTAGTCCAACGTAGCGCGGATAGCGTCGAAAGACCTTATCGCGGTGTATTCCTGGGCGTAAATAGAACCGTTGGTGCTCTGCAGGTTAGCTCCAACAATGAAACCCTTACCAAACCACAGGTCCTGACGACCGATCTTCAATGTCAACGGTGAATACAGGAACTCTTTGAGCTCGATATACGCGAGATCAACGTTCACCTGGAACGACTGATCATTACCGGTCCCAACCGTAAAGGTGTTGGCTACCTGGTTAACGTTCTTGCGCATAAGCTCACCATTGGCATTGGCATAGTTTGTGTAGTTGTCGTCGCCCCATACTCTCTGGTTGACCAATCTTACGCAACCGGCCACATTGTCAGTGAGATCGGCGTCGATCTGCACTTCGGCGGTGCTCATGAGATAGGTCGCCCATTGGTTGGACACTTCACCGGTCTGCGGCTCGGCCTCATTCGAATCCAGGTCAAAATTGCCCCTGGCGAAAGCGTCCATCCTGATGTCGCCGCTTACCTTCACACTCTGAGTTTCAGCATACGCGAACGCGGACACCGCGAACACAAGCGCTAAAACCAATAATCCTTTCATTAATCGCATTTTCCCTCCTTAAAGAGCATAACATTTTTCCTTATTGAAATCGAGCAGGCTAAGCGCCCGCTCTCAGGTTTTCTATATCAGTATCGCCGTGATTTGACAACCTCTGGCAGTGTTGCTGTTCGCGCAACATTTATTTCCTCCCTCCTTTTTTTGCCGGATTTGAAGCTGCCACAGCGGTACATGCTGGGTATGTACACATTTTTACAAAACGAGACACCTCTCCCATCTAACTTTCGGAACAAGTATAGCATAGAGCTTTGGCAAGTCAAGTAATCATATGTAGAAAAATTATTTGTTAAGATAATGAAACCTCACCTTTTTTCGCCTCTCGCCTAATGCCTGCCATACTTCGCTTTGATCTCGGCAACGATCTCTTCAGAATTACGGATTATAGCGGATCTCGTCTCCTCCGAATCTGTGAGTTCCCCCAGCACAGCATCCCTCATTTCCTTCGTAAGGATATCCTCGGGAAGGTGCGCATCCGTGTTCAGTACAAGCTTTGCGCCCGTTTTTTGGGCTATTCCAAAGACATGCGCGTTTGTCCCGGAATGCCCCCGCCTGCAAGTGATCTCCAGATAAACACCTTTTTCCGCCGCCAACCGTGCGTCTTCTTCGGTTATGCGCCCGGGATGCGCCAAAATATCCGCCCCGGCCTTTATTGCCGCCCGATTCGTCCCCACTATCACCGGCTCAACAGGAGATTCCCCATGCACAACGACTATTCGGGATCCTTTTTCACGCGCCATCGTAATAAGCTCGCCCATGGCCTCGATAGGTACATGAGTTATCTCTACCCCCGGAATGACATATATCTTGCCGTACTGATTGAGGACGCGAGTGACCCTCAACAGGCCGGCTATAACAAATTCGATGTTGGAGTAATCCACATGATCGGTCAGCGCGATCGCTTCTATTCCGTTCACTTCTGCCCGGCGTACCAATTCGCTGGGGATCAACACCCCGTCGCTCAATATCGTATGCGTATGAAGATCTATCATCATTCGTTTTTCCTTTGGTAGGGGCGAATAATTATTCGCCCTTGAAATCATAAAGGGCGAAAGATTTTTCGCCCCTACAGATAACTGACGGCTGATAGCTCCCTTGCCCTCTGTGCCTTTTTTGGCCCTTGCCCCTCTGTGCCTCTGTGCCTTTTCCATTCACCATTCACCATTCACGATTCACCATTCACGATTCACGATTGACCCCGTGCCTCGATTATGGTGCGCCTGACAGGATTCGAACCTGTGGCCTACGGCTTAGGAGGCAGTCGCTCTATCCAACTGAGCTACAGGCGCGTGAAATGTTTTTCGTCGCTTCCCTCGACGCGCTCTCTTCGTTCGCTTGCTC